>DASUAD010000127.1:0-4251 GCA_035763965.1 Thermoanaerobaculia bacterium
TTCGAGGCGCTCCTCGTGTCATCGATCCCGGTCAAGATCGACCTCGAGTCTCCGGAAGGGAAAGCGATCGCGGCGCGCTACTCGATCGATCAAGCGCCCGCCGTCCTGATCACCACTCCGGAAGGACGGCTCGTCTTCCTGATGCAGGGCTTCATGAACCAGGCCGACTTCTTCCGCCACGCCAACGGCGCGATCGCGGGATACCGGACGTGGGCGAAGAAGATCGCCGCGCAGGACGTCGCGAAGCTCTCGGCGAAGGAGGCGTTCGACTCCGGCAACGAGCTGTATCACCGCTCCGACCCCGGAGCGGCGCTCCCGCGTCTCCGGCGAGCCGCGACGGCTCCGGGCGCCAGCCGAAAGCAGCGCGAAGATGCTCTCGAGCTCGTCGCCGCCGTGGAGCTCGATGCCGGACAACCTGCCGCTTCGCGCAAGACGATCGAGGATCTCCTCACGACGACGAAAGACCGCCACCGCAGGGAGCGCGCCGAGCTCTTCCGCGCGCAGATCCCGCTCGCCGAGAACAGGCCGGCGGAAGCTCTCGCGCTGTTCCGGAAGTTCCAGAAGGAACATCCCACCTCGCCGCACCGGGAAGAGGTGAACCAGCTGATCGCCCGGCTCCAGGAGCGCATCGGCAAACCATGAAGTGGCTCGGCGCGGCGTTCCTGGCGGCGGGCACGGCCGCGAGCCTCGCGGCCCAGTCGGGCATGGGGCCGGGTGCGGGGAAGGATTTGAGATCCGTCCCCATTCTGAAAGTCGAACCGCACACCGACGCGCGCGCCGCCGGCGAAGCCGCCCTCCGGCTCGTCTGCACGTTGACGCCGGGATGGCACGTCAACAGCCACAAGCCGTCCGAGGATTACCTGATCGCGACGGAGGTGAAACCGGACCCGGCGAAGGGGGTCCGCTTCGAGGAGGCGCGCTATCCGGACGGCGTCCTGAAGAAGTTCGCTTTTTCGGAGACCCCGCTCTCGGTTTACGAGGGCGTCTTCACCATCGAGGTTCCGTTCCGGTTCGATGGAGCGGTACCCGCCCTCTCCGGCCGGATCGAATACCAGGCGTGCAACGACAAGAGCTGTCTCGCGCCGACTTCGGTTTCGTTCGAGGTCGCGGCGCCGGGCGGGGACGGTGGCCGCGCGGCGGCCGCGGCGGCGGTGCCGCTGTCGGCGGCCCCGAAAGGCGGCGCCTCCGCAACCGGATCGTCGAAGGACTTCGGAGACATGCTCGAGAGAAACGGGCTCTTTCTCGTTCTCCTGACGGTCTTCGCCGGCGGCCTGGCGTTGAACCTGACGCCGTGCGTGTATCCCGTCATCCCGTTGACGGTCGGTTATTTCGGCAACCAGTCATCGGGATCGCGCGGACGCCTCTTCGGGCTCGCGGGTCTCTACGTCCTCGGAATGGCGACGATGTACTCGATCCTGGGCGTCGCCGCCGCGCTCTCGGGACGCCTCTTCGGCTCGATGCTCCAGAACCCGTGGGTCCTCGCCGCGATCGCGGCGGCGCTCGTCGCGATGGCGCTTTCCATGTTCGGATTCTGGGAGATGCGGATGCCGACGAAGCTCATGAATCGCGCGGGCGCGCGGGCCGGAGCCGCCGGGGCGTTCGGGATGGGTCTTTTCGTCGGAGTGGTCGCGGCGCCGTGCGTGGGCGGATTCATCGTCGGGCTGCTCGCGTTCGTCGCCGCGCGTCAGGATCCGCTGCTCGGTCTTCTCTTCTTCTTCACGCTGTCGCTCGGGCTCGGCCTCCCCTATCTCTTCCTGGCTGCGTACTCCGGACGGCTGTCTCGCCTGCCGCGCGCCGGCGAATGGATGGAGGGCGTCAAGAAGATCTTCGGCTGGGTCCTGCTCGCGATGGCCGCGTATTTCTTGCGGAGCATCGTTCCGCCGCCGATGGGGAAATGGCTCCTCCCGGCCGTACTCGCGATCGGCGCCGTCGCAATCCTCGTCACACGGCTCGGCCTCCGGTGGCCGATACGAGCAGGAGCCGCCGCAATCCTCGTCGGCATCGCGATCTTCTTCGTGCCGCGCGAGCTCAAGGGATGGCAGCCTTACGCGCCGCAGGCGATCGGCGCCGGAACGCCCGCGATCGTCGATTTCTCGGCCGAGTGGTGCCTGCCGTGCCTGGAGCTCGAAAGGAAGACGTTCGCCGATCCCCGGGTTGCCGAGGCGCTCTCGCGACGGGCCTTGCTCAAGGCCGACATGACGAAGATCGGATCGCCCGAGTCGATGGCGCTCGCCGAGAAATTCGGAATCCTGGGCGTCCCGACCGTCATCTTCCTCGACGCCGACGGGAAAGAGCGACGGGAGCTGCGGCTCGTCGGCTTCGAGAACGCGGATCGATTCCTGGAGCGGCTCGCTAAAGCGCCGTAACGTCGCGCCTCAGGCGGGAAGTCGGCCGAGCTTCTTCAGAGCCTCTTTGGCAGCCTTCCTCTGCGCCTCGCGCTTGGAAGAGCCCTTTCCATAAGAGAACGCCGCGCCGTCCCACGAAAGCTCGACGACGAAGGCCTTTTCGTGGTCGGGACCGTACTCGTCGACCACGCGGTATTCCGGCAGCGGAAGCCCGAGGCCCTGCGCCGTTTCCTGAAGGGCCGTCTTGTAGTCGTGGAAGGACAGGTCTCCGACGTCGATTCCGGAGATCTCCGGTCCGAAGATCCGCTTGACGAAGTCGGATGCCGCCGAGAGCCCGCCGTCCAGGTAGATGGCGGCGATCAGGGCCTCGAACGCGTCCGCGATCAGCGAGAGTTTCTCGGCCCCTCCGGATCGCGCCTCGCCGGTCCCCAGCCGAAGGACTCTCCCGATGCCGAGATCTCGTGCCTTGGCCGCGAGCGTGGTGGACGAGACCAGGTGCGCCTTGATCTTCGACAGCGCGCCCTCCTGGAGGTCCGGAAAGAACCGGTAGATGAGCTCCCCGACGACGAAGCCGAGCACGGCGTCGCCCAGGAACTCGAGCCGTTCGTTGTTCGGCGACCGGATCTCCCGGTTCTCGTTCGTGAAAGATTTGTGCGTCAGGGCGCGCTCGAGGAGGGTCGGGTCGCGGAACTCGTATCCGACCCGGCGCTGAAAATCCGAAGGCGTTTCGGTGGCGACCCCGCTCATCCCGTCCTCGAAAGATTCACTGGTGCCGGAGGCCGGAGTCGAACCGGCACGGGCCTTTCGGCCCTCGGGATTTTAAGTCCCGTGCGTCTACCCAATTCCGCCACTCCGGCAGTCCGAAGACGGAAGACGGTAGACGGAAGACGGGAGACGAGCCGCAAAACGACTTTCGTCTCCCCCCTACCGTCTACCGTTTACCGGCTCTCGTTTTCTTTGGAGGCGACGGGCGGATTCGAACCGCCGAATAAAGGTTTTGCAGACCTCTCCCTTAACCACTTGGGTACGTCGCCAGCAGAGAGGAAGATTCTAGCAAAGCGATCCCGGAGTCGGATCCGGCAGCCGGACGGCTCGTCAGATGGAATAGTTCCGAATCAGGCCGGTCACGACCCCCTGGACCGTGACGTCCCGCGCGTCGACCATCAGGGGTTTCATTGCCGTGTTCGCCGGCTGAAGGCGCACGCGGGATCCTTCCGCGTAGTACCGCTTCAGTGTCGCCTCGCCGCGGATGAGAGCCACGACGGTCTGGCCGTTCTGCGCGCTCGAGCGTTTGGACACGACGACGTAATCGCCGTCGCGGATCCCGTCGTCCACCATGGAATCTCCGCGTACGCGAAGGACGAAGTGCTCGCCCCGCCCGAGGAGCGACGACGGAACCTCGATCGTTTCTTCGTCGGGAAACGGTTCGATCGGGCGCCCGGCGGCGACCGCCCCGAGAAGCGGGATCTCCCGCGACACGGCCTTCGGCTCGGCCGGAGAGATGCCGCGGCTCCGGTTCCACTCGCGCGAGAGAGCTCCCTTTTCCTCCAGACGCTTCAGGTGCTTCTGCACCGTGCCGAAGGACGAAAGCTCGAAGCGCTCGCGGATCTCGCGCTGCGTCGGTGAGATGCCGTTTCGCTCCCGGTACTCGCGGATGAAATCCAGGATCTCCTTTTGTCTCTTCGTGAGGTTCATCGCCGCGCCTTCCCGTCTTTTTTCAGGAATTCTCCTGATTCTTCCGAATCGCCTAAGGCTGAACTCGGTTCACACCTTCGTGGTTTGCCTCGCGCGCTTTGCCTTCATTTTTGAGGCTAAATTACGATTCCGCCGAATTATTTAAGGCCGAGGGACCACCGCGGCCGCCCCGGGGCCATCCGGGGCCGGCCCATCGGCCTTGACGTCTGCA
>DASUAD010000128.1:0-3842 GCA_035763965.1 Thermoanaerobaculia bacterium
ACGTTCGGTATCCGCGCGGAATCGTGGAAGGGTTTCGACTTCGAGTGGTCCAATTCCAACGGCGCCGATCGGACCCGCCAGCTGACGGATCTCGTGCGGCTCTTGAAGGGTCTTCGCCGGCGCCGCTGGCTCGACTCCACCCTGGCGAAGCCGTGGATCTCGTTCGTTCCCGACATCGAGCCCGAGGACGTGCCCTCTTACTTCAAGGACTTCGATCGAGTCTTCGGACACGAGCTCTGCCCGGTGGCGTGGTACTTCGCGCAGATCGAACCGGACGGCGAAGTCTGCTTCTGCGGCGACTTTCCCGACTACTTCATCGGCAACGTGCGCAAGCAGCCGTTCGAGGAGATCTGGAGGGGCGAGAAGGCTCAGAAGTTCCGCGCGAAGCTCGCCCGTGAGCCGCTTCCGATCTGCAACCGCTGCTGCGGGAGCTACGTGTACGGGAAGTTCCAACGAACCCCGAGTCGGAAAACGGAAAACGGGAAAGGGGAAACGAAAAGCTAACCCCCGGGGCTTCCCTCGTTTTCCGTTTTCCGTTTCCCGTTTCCCGGCTCCCAGTATCGGTAGAAGTTGAACCACTGCGCCGGATTCTCGCGGATCACCTTCTCCAGATCCGACGCGACGCGGGAAAGAATCCGCGAGGCGTCTTCTTCCGGGGAGAGCGACGGATCGGGCGCGAGCGGCGCTCCCCACACGTTGCGGTAGCTGCCGTCGGGGTTGCGCAGGAAGAAGCCGGGCAGCACGTCGCAGCCACAGAAACGCGCGAGGAGGGCCGGCGAGCGGAGGAACGCCGTGGGCCGCCCGAAGAAGGGGACGACGACCTGATCTTCCGGGTACGCCCGATCCACGAGAAGCGCCACCGCGCGACCGCGGTCGATCGCGGAGCGGACCCGGAACGCCGTCCCCATCGAGGATCCGATGTCGATCGACTCGACTCCGAGCCTCTCGCGCAGGTCGAGCCTCATCTCCTGGACGATGGGATCGAGCTCCGGCTGTCCCACGACGGCCGGAACGAGCCCGTGACGGCGCAGGGTCACGGCGCCCATCTCCCAGTTGCCGACGTGCCCGGTGACGAGGAGGAAACCCCGCCCGCCGCGCCGGCTCGCGGCGAGCACGCGGGAGTCATCGTCGAAGGTCGTGATCCTCGGAGTGAACGCTTCGCTGCGCAGCCTCCAGACGTCGATCGTGGCGAGGCCATACTCGAAAAAGACCCGCCGGGCGAAGCGGTCCCCTTCGCCGTCGGCGGCGATTCCCGCCTGCTCGAAGTTCGCCGTCATCCCGCGGCGCGTCGAGCGAAGCGTGGTGATCGCGATCGAATTCCCGACGGTCGAGATGGCCTTCAGAACCGGCAGGGGGAGCCACCGGGCACCGTAGTGAAGACCGCCGTAGACGATCCGGTTGGAAAGCCCGTGGCTGACCCACTTCCGGCGGGCGCGCGGCGCACCCGGCGACCCTCCCGCCGCGCCCGGGGCTTCGATTGCGGACATTGCCAGTGCAAAGTCTACAATCCTGCGACGCCATGAACGTCCTGCTTCTCCGGCCCGATCCGGGCAACGAGCGATTCGGGCTGGGCCCCTTCTTCCGCGTCGAGCCGCTGGGCCTCGCGTACATCGGCGCGGCTCTCCAGAGACGGGGGCACGAGGCGACCGTCGTCGACCTGCGGTTCGGGCGGCGCGCGTCGTCCTGGATCGGCCGCACGCGGCCGCGGATCGTCGGGATCGCGTGCATGCACGCCCTCGAGTACGACCGCGTCCTCGAGACGGCGCGAGCGGTCCGGCGAGCCTCGCCCGACGCGTTCATCCTCGCCGGAGGTCACGCCGCCGCCGCCTATTCCGCGCCGCTCGAGCGGCCCGAGATCGACGCCATCTGCACGGACGACGGGGAAGAAGTCGTCCCGGCGCTCGCCGACGCGCTCCAGAGGGGACTCCCCGTCTCCCGGGTTCCGGCGCTGCGTCTGCGCACGCCCGACGGCTGGGTTTCGACGTCGGGACTCTCCGAGCGGACCGGGCTCGATCGCGTCCCGCTGCCGGCGCGCGCGCTCGTCGAGCGCGATCGCAACCGCTATCACTGCCTCCTCTTCAAGCCCGTCTGGCTGGTCGAGACCGCGCGCGGATGCCCGTTCCGGTGCACTTTCTGCTCGGTCTGGCAGCTTTACGACCGCTCGTTTCGCGAGCGATCGATCGGGGCGGTCGTCGATGACATGGTGTCCGTCGGTGAGCACGTGTTCATCGCCGACGACCTGTTCTGGAACCAACCCGAGCGCAGCCTCGAGCTCGCACGGGCCCTGAGGAAGCGCGGAGTGAAGAAGCGCTGGTTGCTCGTCCAGACCCGCACCGATCTGGTCTGCCGGCGGCCCGACCTCCTCGAAGCGTGGCGGCCGCTCGCGCAGGACTTCGACATCTTCTTCGGGCTCGAGGCCGCATCGGACGAAGGGCTCGCCGGAATCGTGAAAGACACCGGCGTGTGGGCGACGATCGAAGCCGCGCGGATCTCGCGGTCGTACGGCTACGGCGTCACCGGAAACTTTCTGGTGGATCCGGACTGGAACGAGGACCGATTCCGCGAGCTCTGGGACTTCGTCGCGCGACATGGGCTCGAGCGCGCGGGATACACGATCCTGACCCCGCTGCCGGGCACCAATCTCTACGAGCGCCTGCGTCCGATTCTCGCGGGTCAGCCGTGGTTCAAGTTCGACATGCACCACGTTCTCTGGGAGCCGCGCCTGGGCGCGCGCCGGTTCTTCGAGCTTTACGCGGAGACATGGCGCCGCTCGATCCTGAACACGGCCGGGGAAAAGAAGCTCGTCGACTGGATGCGCCAGGTCAAGCCGTCGCAGATCCCGTACATCACCCGCGTGCTCTGGCGGTCGCAGCGCATGATGCGCGCCGAGGCGTACCTGAAGGAGCACGAGTCTTCAAAGCGGGTTCCGCAGGAAGTCCCGGCCGAGGCCGCCCGGGCCACGTAACCGGGCGGCGAGTGCTGCTCGATACCTGGCTTCCCGAGTTCGATGTTTCCAAGCGCCACGCGACGCAGATCGCGGCGCCTCCGGAGCGCGTCTACGAGGAGGTCCTGCGCTACGACTTCGGAGACTCGATCGTGACCGCACTCCTCATGGGCCTCCGCGGATACGGCTTTCGGCGCAAGCGCACCGGAGCGGCGGAAGGATCGTCGTTCACGGAGCGACTCGAGCGATTCGCGTTCACGCTCCTCGAGGAGAAGCCGGGGGAGGAGCTCGTCTTCGGGCTCGTCGGGAAGTTCTGGCGCCCCGACGGCGGCCTCCGACGGCTTTCGCGCGAGGAATTCGCCGCTTTCGCCGAGCCCGGCTTCGCGAAAGCGGCCTGGAATCTGCGTCTCGATCCCGGACCGGGATCGGCCTGCACGCTCTCGACGGAGACGCGCGTCCTCTGTCTCGGAGAGAGCGCGCGCCGGAAGTTCGTCTTCTACTGGAGGTTCGTCGAGCCCTTCGCCGGCTTGATCCGACGGAGCCTGCTGAGAGGGATCCGCCGCGCGGCTACTTCCTCCTCGTGTACTTGAAGACGCCCGTCTCGTCCTTGCCCGCCTTGCGATGCGTCCACTCCTGCGTGAAGTGGTCGGCGTCCTGGAATTTCACGACGAGCCTGCGCATGTGCTCGGCCTGCGGGCCCGGGAGGTTCGTCACGTCGATGAAGGAGAAGGCGACGGTGTCGCCGTTCAGGGCGTCCGCTCTCATTCGCGGCTGGTTTCCGTCCGAGCAGTAGTGGGTCATCATCACCCGCGCCCCATCCGGGTGATACATCGTGATCATTTCGTGGCTGTCGTCGGGTGCGTTCATCCTCTCCATCAACGACGTCCCGCCCGAGACG
>DASUAD010000129.1:0-2328 GCA_035763965.1 Thermoanaerobaculia bacterium
GCTCCGTCGGGATGTCCGCGTACGTGCGCTCGAGCGTTTCCTCGGCGTTGTACGCCGGCATGACGACCGCGACCTTCTCCGTCAAGCTCATCGGTCGATCCGCGAGGCGGAGCTCACGCTAGATTCCCCGCCGCGTGAGGATCACCCGAAGGGTGCGAAACAGGATGGAGAGATCGAGTCCGAAAGACCAGTTGTTCAAGTAAGCCAGATCGTACCGCAGCTTGATTTCGGGCTCGGTCGAGTACTCGCCGGACACTTGAGCCAGACCCGTCAGGCCCGGGCGTACCGAATGCCTCAACGTCCAGCCGGGGACGCTCTCGGCGAACGCGGCCGTGAACTCGGGCCTCTCGGGCCGAGGCCCGACGAGGCTCATGTCTCCTCGAAGGACGTTCCAGAGCTGCGGAATCTCGTCGATTCTCGCCGAGCGCAGCGCGCGACCGATGGCGGTCATGCGCGGATCGCCGGGCGATGCCAGAACGGCGCCGGTTTCGATCTCCGCTCCCCGGCGCATCGTACGCAGCTTCCAGAGCTCGAAGGGACGGCCGTCGCGGCCGACGCGGGTCTGCCGGTAGAACACTCCTCCGACCGACGTCCCGACGACGAGAAGCGCGGCGAGCGCGAGAACCGGGGCGAGCACGACCAGCAGCGCCGCCGAGACGGCGAGGTCGAAAGCCCGCTTCACGAACGCGCCCACGGGCTGCAGCGGCCGGGTCCGCGCCTCGAGCAACGGCAGGTCTCCGACGATGCGGAAGCGCAGCCGACCGATCATCGTTTCGAACGGCGAGGGCCAGACGAGGAGGTCCGCCCGCCAGCCTTCCGGGATCCTTTCGGAAATGCGGTCCCTCCAGGACGATTCCTCCGGCGTCAGGATGACCTCGTCCACGGCCGCGCTCTCGACGATCTCCGCCAGCCGATCGACGTGTCCGAGGAAGGGGAGCTCGATCTGCGCGGCACCAGTATCCCCTTCCGGCGCGGGCGCAACCTCACCGTCTTCGGAAACGCGGCCGACGACCTCGACCCCGGTCCAGGGATGACGCCGGACCGTGTCGGCGATCAGACGCGCCGCCGCCCCTCCACCGACGACGAGCGCTCGCCGCCGCGGCAGCGGAAAGACTCGGTCGAGCGCGGAGCGCCAGAGAACGAGCAGGACACCGTCGAGGACGACATAGAGGACCACGAGGGAGCGGGGGAACGAATACCTGGGCGCGAGGAAGTAGATCGAAGCAAGCGTGAGGAGTTCGAGAAAAAGCGCGGGAATGAGAAGTCGCCCGAGCGGCTCCCGGAACCGCTCGTGCTCGCCGTACAGTCCGAGAAACGCGAGCGAGAACACCTGGACCGCGACGACCAGAGCGACGTTCCAGAGCTCGAACCGGACGTTTTCGGGCGGCAGCAGCTTCGACGTCCCCGGAATCGGGATCTGCGTCCGGACGAGGAAAGCGCCGTAGAGGGCGATGAGCGAGAAGGCGACGTCCCCGGCCAGCGCCGCCAGTCGAAAGGAGGAGTGTGCTCGCCTCGCGGCGGTTCGCTGCCCTGCGCGGTCGGCGGCTTCCCCCTCCGCGCTCGCGGCGGCGCCGTTCAGCGTCCGGTCCGCGACCAGGCGGGCCTCCGGTAACCGGCGAGCCCGGCCACGACACCCGCCGCCAGCGCCAGGTTGATCACGCCGAAATAATAGAGCCTGCCCGGCCAGCCCGACAGACGGAGCCGGAGCAGGATCGACGCGGCCAGCAGCGTGAGCACCGCGACGGCTCCGAGCGCGATCGGACGGAGCGCCGGCGAGAAGAGCGCCGCCGCGATCGCCGCGAACCCGACGACCGGAGCGACCCAGCGCGCGACCTTTCGCGACGCGAACGCGAATGCGAGCCGGGGCCGTCGCCGAAAGTCCAGAAGTCCCCGCTCGCGGAGCAGAACCCCGCCGGCGCCGATTCCAATCCGCAAACGTCGCGCCGCCTCCGCGGCCACGTCGGTCGCGACCCTCTCGCGCGCGACCGCGTCGCGGGCGAACTCGACCCTGTGACCCTCCACGGCGACACGCGCCGGGATGAGAAAGTCGTCGAGTGCGCTGCCCTCCGGAAGCGGCTTCACGAGAGCGCGCCGGACGGCGTAGATGGCGCCGTTCGCGCCGAGGCAGACGCCCAGCCTTCCCTCCGCTTCCTTGAGCCGCGTCTCCCTGTCCCAGAACTCGGTTTCGGGAGATCGCGGCCCTCCGTCCGCCGGCTCCAGGATCAGCCGCCCGCACACCGCTCCCACCGCAGGGTCGGCGAACCGCTCGGCGAGACGGGCGACCGCGTCCGGTGCGAAGCTCGAGTTCGCGTCGGTGAAGACGAGGAC
>DASUAD010000130.1:0-2745 GCA_035763965.1 Thermoanaerobaculia bacterium
GCGAGCGCGGCGAGCGACGTCTTCTACACCGCCTTCCGCATCCCGAATCTCCTTCGCCAGCTCGTCGCGGAAGGAGCGCTCCCCGGAGTCTTCATCCCCTCCTACACCGAGAAGCGGCAGAAGGGCGCCGTCGAGGAGGCCCGGGAGTTCGCGGCGCGCATTCTTTCCGCGCTCACGATCATCGTCTCGGGGATCACGGTCCTCGGGATCGTTTTCTCTCCCGCGATCGTTCGCCTCCTCGCGAAAGGATTCGCGTCGACGCCCGGGAAAATTCCGCTCACGATCTTCCTCACCCGCCTCATGTTCCCGTACCTGTGCTTCATTTCGGTGGCTGCGCTGCTCCAGGCGATCCTGAATGCTCACGGGCGGTTCGCGGTATCGGCGATGTCGCCCATTCTCCTGAACCTCTCGATCATCACCGCCGCCGCCGTGCTCGCACCGCGCTTCGCCGAGCCGACGGTGGCTCTCGCGATCGGCGTGCTCGTCGGCGGCATCCTGCAGATGGCCGTCCAGGTCGGCCCCGCGCGCAAGCTCGGGGCGATCGGGAAGTGGAGCGTCCGGTTCTCGGACCCGGCGGTGCGCGCCGTGTTCGTGCTCCTCCTTCCGCGCCTCTTCGGCTTCGGGATCTACGCGATCAACAACGCACTGTCGACGCGTTTCGCGTCCGTCTTCGGAGACGGGGCCGTGTCGTACCTGACGTTCGGCAACCGGGTCATCGAGCTCGTGCGGGGCGGTTTCGTGATCTCCGTTTCGACGGCGATCCTGCCCCTGCTCGCCCGGCAGGCGCTGGCAGACGACTCGCAGCCCTTCAAGGACACGCTGCGGTTCGGGCTGCGGCTCGTGGCGTTCGTCACGATCCCGTGGGCGGTCGGGCTCGCGGCCCTGCGCGAGACGGTGATCGCGGCGCTCTTCCAGGGGGGAAGGTTCGGCCCCGAGGCGACGGCCGCGACGGCCGAGGCGCTTTCGTTCTACGCGCTCGGCCTCTTCTTCATCTCGTCGAACAGCCTCCTTGTCTTCGCGCACTACGCCCGCAAGGACACGCGGACGCCGGTCCTCTGCGCGGCCCTCGACCTGACCGTGTTCGTCTCCGTCTCGCTCGCGCTGCGCCCGTGGGGGGTCGCCTCCGTGGCTTTCGCCACCTCGTGCGGCGCCGCGGCGAACTTCGTCCTTCTCCTCTCGATGCTTCGCCGGCGGGAGGGGCGGCTCGGCGGGCGGGAGCTCTTCGCCTCCCTCGGGCGGGTGATCGTCTCCGCCGGAGTCATGGCGCTCCTCGTCGGGCGCGCCGCCGCGTGGACGCTCGCGACGCACCCGCCGCGAACGGCCGGGACCCGGCTCCTCTTCCTGGTCGCGGCGACCCTCGTCGGGATGATCGTCTATCTCTCCGTGGCTCTCCTCCTGCGCTCGTCCGAGCCCCGAGAGTTCGTACGCCTCCTGACGCAGCGCCGGCGGCGAACGGAATCCCCGTGAAGCTCGTGATCCAACGCGTCTCGGAAGCGGAGGTTCGCATCGCGGGAGAGAGCGTCGCCCGGATCGGACGGGGATTCCTCGTACTGCTGGGCGCCGAAGTGGGAGACGACGAGGCAGCGGCCGGAGAGGCGGCGCGGAAGGTCGCGGGGCTACGCGTCTTCAACGACCAGAACGGCAAGATGAATCTCGACCTCGCCGCTGTTGAGGGAAGCGTGCTCGTCGTCTCGCAGTTCACGCTCGGAGCCGACCTTTCGCGGGGCCGCCGGCCCGGATTCGAGAGGGCACTCGGAGGAGACGCTGCGCGCCCGATCTACGAGGCGTTCGTTCGCGCGCTCGCCGGCCACGGCGTTCCCGTCTCGACAGGCAGGTTCGGCGCGATGATGCAGGTCTCCCTCGTCAACGACGGGCCGGCGACGTTCATCCTGGAGACGTGAAACGGAAGACGGAAAACGGGAAACGAGCGGGGTCCTTCGTTTTTCTCTTCCCGTTTCCCGTTTCCCGGCTCAGATCACCCGCATCGGCACGAGCGTGAAGCAGAGCAGGAACACCGCGAGACAGAAGAGCGCGAGCATCTGGTGCGCAAAGGACAGCGGCTCCTCGTCGTTCTCGACCGGCGGATGGCGCACTCCGACGAAGAGGGCGGTGATGAGGGCGAAGAACGCCCAGACGGGCCCCTTCGAGGCGGAAAGCGCCGCGAGGAGCAGCACGACAT
Organism: Thermoanaerobaculia bacterium; assembly: GCA_035763965.1. GTDB lineage: Bacteria > Acidobacteriota > Thermoanaerobaculia > UBA5066 > Gp7-AA6 > Gp7-AA6. The sequence continues at coordinate 2,180 of DASUAD010000130.1, forward strand.
AGGAAACGGCAGGCTGCCGGCGCCCGACGGCCGCCCGAAGGACGTGTCCCCCATCGAGCTGCCCGATCGGCAGAAGGTTCAACGCCGTGACGAGCAGGCCGAACCACGCCGCCATGAAAGTCGGGTGCTCGTGCACGACCGCGCTCGTGTATCGGCCCGAGCCGGTCAGATCCTGCACGAAGCCCACGAGAATCGGGTAGTCGAAGAGCACCGTGCCCGGGGTCGCCAGAGTCTGTGCGACCGGTCGGGTGTGGGTGACGCCGTAGAAGAGAAACGGAAGAGCAGCGAAAAAACCGGCGAGCGGTCCCGCCGCGCCGATCTCGATCAGGGCGCGCTTGTCCCGGATCGGCTCCTTGATCCGGATCAGCGCGCCGAACGTGCCGATCAAGCTGGGAATCGGAGCCGGGATGAAGTAGGGGAGCGTCGCGGAGATTCCGTGGCGCCGGCAGACCACGTAGTGACCGAGCTCGTGGATGCCGAGAATCAGGAGCAGCGGGATCGAGAAGGGGAAGCCGTCGGAGAACCGGCCGCCGCGCAGCGGTCCTCCTTCGGAAAAAGCGGAGCCT
>DASUAD010000131.1:0-3860 GCA_035763965.1 Thermoanaerobaculia bacterium
CCTCGGCGACCGCCGCCTCATCGCGCAGTTCCAGTCGCTGTCGTCGTTCACGAACTTCAACTTCATCTACTTCAACCTGCAGCACCGGGTTCAGACCGGGTTTGCATTGTTCGACGACCGGACGTTCTTCATCGGCATCGATAACCGCGGCGAGTTCGAGCGCGGCCGCCGCGTCTTCCGGCAGACGGGCGCCCTCGCGCTCGCGAGCTATCCGCTCTCACGCTACTACCGGCTCGAGGGACAGATCGGGTACATCTCCCGAAAATTCGATTTCCCGTTCATCATCAGAAACAACGAGGGAACGCAATTCTTCGCAGTCGATGCCCGCTCCGACAACTTCCCGACCGCGGGCGTCTCCTTCGTCGGCGATACGGTTCTCTACGAGGAGTGGGGCCCTCTGTCGGGGCGCCGCTTCCAGCTTTCGTACTCCTACTCCCCGAACTTCAGTCCGGACGACGACAACCCGGAGACGCCCCTGAACGAGAACTCGAGCACGTTGTCTTCCGACATCACCGTGGATCTCCGGCACTACTTCAAGATCACGCAGCGTTCGCTGATCGCGGTCCGGCTCTTCGGCGCACGATCCACCGGCAGCTTCCCAAACGTGTACTACTTCGGCGGCCTGGACACGCTGCGCGGGCTCGACTTCCGTGAGCAGATCGGCAACACCATCGGATACGCGAACTTCGAGTACCGCTTTCCGCTGATCGACATCCTCGCGACACCCATCCTCACGTTCCGCGACATCCGCGGCCAGGTCTTCCTCGACGTCGGCGGAGCCGCGCTCGAGGGCGCGCCGTTCCAGTTCTGGGATTCGAATGAGCGGCAGCTCGTTAACGGAGTGGCGGCGTACGGCTTCGGTTTCCAGATCGGCCTGCTGGGTCTCCAGCTCCACTGGGATTTCGCGAAGGAGTGGGACTTCAAGAAGACGCTGTCGGGACTCAAGACGTCGTTCTACATCGGCACGCAGTTTTAGGGAAAAGGGGACAGATTTATTTAACGGGTTGCGGGGGCAGATTTTTTCCCGGCGGCGGGATGCGTTAAATAAATCTGTCCCCATTTCGAGACGTACAATCGGCCCGCCTTGCCCCCGCGAAGCTCTCTGACCATCCGGGTTCTCGGAACCTACGGCGGGTCCGCTCCCGGATACCGCATGACCACGTTTCTCGTAGACGGCGAGACGGCGCTCGACGCCGGAGCGCTGACCGAGACTCTCCCGCTCGGGGCGCAGCGGCGCGTGCGGCGCGTCGTCCTGACGCATGCGCACTTCGACCACTTCGCGTCGCTTCCGTTCCTCGTCGCGAACCTGACGGGGCGCGAGACCGCGCCGCTCGAGGTGGCCGCGCCGGAGCCGGTGATCGCGGCGCTCAAACGGCACGTGTTCAACGACGTGACGTGGCCCGACTTCACCCGCCTCCCTTCTGCCTCGAGGCCGACGCTGCGTTTCCGGACGATGCCCGAAGGGCGGCCGTTTCGCGCGGGGGGCGTTGCGATCACGCCGATCCCGGTGCACCACCTGATTCCGAGCTACGGCTACGTGGTCTCGAAGCCGGGCCGCGCGGTGATCTTCTCCGGCGACACCGGACCGACCGACAGGATCTGGGAGGTCGCCAGACGCGTGCGGGGCCTCAAGGCGATATTCCTCGAGCTGTCGTTCTCGGACATGCAGCTCGACCTCGCGCGCGAGTCGAAGCACATGACGCCGCGTCTCGTCGCGAAAGAGCTCGCGAAGATGCCGCCGCGCGTGCCGGTGTACCTGTACCACATGAAGCCGCCGTCGCTCGCTCGAATCCGCCGGGAGGTCGCTGCACTGCATGAGCCACGCCTGAAGCTCCTCGAATCGGAGCGCAGCTTCCGGTTCTGACCTGCAAAAGTCGCGGGGACAGGTCCGACGGACATGCACCCGCCGCCTTAGACCAACCGCGCCCAGCCGAGAAGGTCCGCCGCGAGCGTTCCGGCGAGCCGCCCTCGCGCCGAGTCGTTGACGAGGAGGTCCTCGCGCGGGCCGGACAGGACGGCCTCGCGGATCAGCCAGGTCTCCCCGTTCCGCACCTCGACTCGAAACGAGAGCGGCACCCTGCGCCCTTCCGCGTATCGGCGGTGAACGTCGAGCGCGTGCCGCTCCGGGTCCGGCGTGACCTCCTCCTCGAAGCCCGCCTCCGCGACGCCGGGCGGCGAGAAGCGAAACCGCCATCCCTCCCCTCCGACGTCGGCCACGCCCTCCATCAGCCGGCGATAGCCCTCCGGGGTCCCGATCGCTTCGAATGCGGACTGCGCGTCCGTCGGGACCTGGAGGTACGCCGTGATGCGGGCGTCGCGGGTCTCGGGATCGGGATCGCCGGCGATCGAGAACGCGCGGGAGAGGATTTCCTTCTCGATCGCGAAGAGCTCCGCGAGCTTCCGCGGCCGTCCGGCGACGAGCGGGATCCGCGTGCGCGAGTGGAGGTCGTCCACCCGCACTTCCCCGCGCGCGAACGTGAGCACGCGCGACCCTCCGCGCCGCTGGAGTGACACGGCCTCGAGGAATTTCGAGCCCGCCCCGAAGGTCTCCCGCCAGCGCGCGAGGAACTCCCCCTCCGAAACGGGACTCCGGAAGATCTCGAGGCGGCGAGGCCCCTCCGGCACGCCGGAAACGAACCGCACGTCGAGGCCGGGCGCCGTCCCGGTCGCCGAGAGCGCCGCGACTTCCGTCTCCACCTCTCCCCCGCCTCCGGGAAGGAGACCCGGCAACGGAAAGCCGACGTCCGCGAGCCACTCCGTCCCGCCGGCGTCCACGAAGAGCGCGGCGTGGTCGAAGTCCTTCTCGACCTTGCCGAGCGCCTTGCGCGTCGCGAAACCGAGAGATGACAGGAGCGCGTCGAGGGCGGCGACGCGGGCGTAGCAGGTCCCGCCGGTCCCCCATTCGAGGAAGTCGCGCCAGAAGACGTCGGGAAGGCGCGGCTTCTCCTCCGGATCGGAGACGTCGGCGTTGCGGAGGATCTTCGATGCCGTCTCGAAAAGGACGCGCGAGCTGAAACGGGAGAAAAGCCTCTCGAGATACGGAAACGAGGGCTTCTCGCGGGGTAGCTCGAGCGCGTCGAGGACGTCGTCGAGCGGGATCGTCAACTCTTCTTCGTCAGGCGGTCGACGAGCGCGGCGATCCTCCGCTGCGCTTCCGGGGAGAACCAGAAGTCGAGAAAGGGGTCGTCCCGGCGCGCGCGATCGAACCGCTCCAGCGCTTCGGAACGCGCTTCGAGCTTGACTGCGGCGTAGGCGGGCCGCGAGCGGCCGCAAAGTTGCCGCGCGCGATCGATCGTGGCCTCGAGCAGCTCCGCCGGCGGAACGACGCGATCCACGAGGCCGATCTCGAGGGCGCGCCCGACCGAGACGTTGTCGCCCGCCGCCGCGAGACGTTCCGCCCCGCGGGTGCCGAGGAGGTGACGGAATACCTCGAAGAGCGGACGCGGCAACGGCACTCCCAGAGGAACCTCCGAGAGCCCGAAGAGGCCGTCTCCATCCGCCGCGAAACGTTCGTCCGCCGCCGCCGCCAGGATCAGGCCTCCGGCAATCGCATGGCCCGGGAGAGCGGCCACGACCGGCGCCTCGAACGTGAACATCTCGCGCACCAGGTCGCAGAACTCGGAAAGGAAGACGCCCATCTCTTCCCGATTCCGGCTGCGAATCGAGAGCAGATCCCAGCCGGCCGAAAAGATCGGCTGGGACGAAGCGAGCACGAGGGCCCGCGCGCCGGCCACCTTCCGGATCGCCGAATGGAGCTCGTCGAGGAGGTTCGAGTCGATGGCGTTCGCGCGTGGACGGTCGAGCGTGACGACCGCGATGCCGTCGTCGCGGTTGTCGACGCGGATGACGCTCAAGCGCTC
>DASUAD010000132.1:0-6448 GCA_035763965.1 Thermoanaerobaculia bacterium
CCCCAGCCGCTCTTCGAGCTGCGCCTCTCCGATACGCTCCTGCCCTTCCGCCGGAAGTACGACGTTTTTCCGGACGGCGAACGCTTCGTGGTGATCCGCCGCGCCGCGGAGAGTGACCCCGATACGGTCGCCGTCGCTCTCAACTGGACGGGAATGCTGAAGAAAAAGCCTTGACCGCCGCTTAGAACGACACTCTCATCCCGACGCGGAAGAGGCGTGGCGCCTGGCGCTCCAGAATCTTGCCGTAGTCGGGGTGTTGCACTGCGTTGCCCTCGGCGTCGAACGCGCCATCGGGATTGAACGCGTCCTCAATCCGCGTCTCGCCCTGGCGGTTCAGGAGGTTGAAGACGGAAACGCGAGGGGCGATCGTCAGGGGGCCCGTCTTGAATTCGTAGGCGAGCGAAACGTTCGCCTCGTACTGGGTTTCGGCGCGCCCCGCGGTCCCGCGGCGGACGCCGAAGATCTCCTGCCTGTAGCCAAAGTTGAAGTACTCCGCCTTGTTTCTCGGCGGCCCGCTGCGAACGTAGGTGGACAACCCCGCTGTCAGCCCGAAAGGCGTCAAGTAGGTCGCGCCGAGCTGAAATGAGTGAGGACGATCCAGATAGAGCTTCCCGTGCGAGTTGTGCTGGTCGAAAACGAAGTAGTCGAAGTCGGCGTTGACGCCGGGGTCCGCCTGACCGGACGCCAGGCGCGCCGCGCCGTCGTAGTTGCCCCGCAGGCTCGAGTAGATATACGACGCCTGAGTCCACAGGCGTTCGCTGAAGGATTGGCGAGCGGTCAGCTCGATTCCTCTGTAGATCCGCGAGGCGCGGGCCATCGGCGGGCCGCCGTTCTCGTTGCAGATCGCGTCGAACTCGTGCGCATCGGGACGCTCGTTTCCCCGGTTCTGGCAGGGGAAATCGCCCCTCGCGTACCTCTCGGAAGAGCCCGGGTTGATCATTGCGCAGAATTGACCGTGATTTTCCGGATGGAGGTAATCCAGGTCGCATCGGTCCTCGAGCACGCGGCCGAGCCTCTGATAGTTCCCCTTGAGCCCCACGACGAAGGTCGGCGTCAGGGCCTTCTCGACGCCGACCGTGTACTCGTCCTGATACATCCCTTTCAGGTTCCGGTCCCTGGGCTGGTCGCCCCTGCCAACGACCACTGAGCCGGCGAAGGGTGTTCGGGGATCGTGCGTGAGAGAGACCGGATCGTAATTGGATGCCAAGATGGAGAGAAACTCGGAGTTTTGATAGGCCCGAAAGTTCAGGTCGGTCGGGAACTGGTAGTAGAAGCGGCCGAAGGAGGCATAGAGCTTCGACGTGCCGTCCCCGATGAAGTCCCACACGACGCCGGCTCGGGGCGCCCACATGTCATCGAGGTCGATGACCGTTGTTTGCCGGTGGTTCTGGATCTCCTCCCGATCCCAGCGCAGCCCTGCGTTGACCGTCAGGCGCCGCGAGAGCCTCCAGGTGTCCTGAATGAAGGCCGAGTAGGCGAGGGTCGGCGTGTCGGTGACGATGCGGAGCACGGGCGTTCCGTCCAGGTTCGAGAGGAAGCCGTGCGTGTAGACGATGCCGCCGAATACGTCCTCGCCCCGCCAGTTGATGTACGGGACGCCGACGCCTCCCGCCCGAACACACCGGTCCACCGAGGTCGGGTTCTGGGGGTTCGCCCGGCAGGGCCGAATCGCGAGCGTCTGCCCGCCGGTGCGGCGGTTGGTCCCGACAGTTCCGTTTTCTTCATAGTCGCCCCCCAGCTTGATCTCGTGGTTGCCGGCGTACGCCATGAAGGCGGCGGAGTAGCCGTCTCGTTTGGACGTGTGGTTGACGATGCTGCTGATGTTGCCAAACCCGCCGGTGGCGACGTTGACGCCGGGAACGGTCACGTCCGTGACGCGCGGCAGCTCCGCCTCCTCGGGGATCTTCGTCTCGTACCGGTCGTTGTGCCGGGAATATTGCAGGGTCAGGATCCCGAAGGAACCGAAAAGCTGATTGAAGCGGCCGGCGTAATCCCGAGCCCCGAGGTAGCGGATTCCGGAGTACGTCAGCGGGCTCGTCGACGCCGGGAGGTTGATCGGTCCGCTGACCTTCTCCGGGTCGGCCAGCACGCTCACGACGAGGCTCGAGCCACTCCCGATGTTCCCGGTGAGCTTTCCCGAATAGGTGTCGGAAGTCCGCTCCAGAACGAAGCCCTCTCCGGCGACGGGGCCCGCCTGCGGTATGCGTGTGGTCTCGGACTCGATCCGGTCGTAAGAGCCGAAGAACCAGAGCCGGTCCTTGAGAATGTAGCCGCCCAGGTCCGCGCCGGCGTCCCAGCGCTCGACCTCGGTTTGCTCGGCCGCGATGATGTCCTGGTCGGTGATTTCCACTTCGCCTCGCATCTCCCGCGAGTTGTAGTAGCCGAAGGCGTCGCCGTGGAACTCGTTTCCCCCCGATTTTGTGATGACGTTGATCACGCCTCCGAGGGCCCGGCCGTACTCTGCCTGGTAGCCGCCGGTCTTGATCTCGACCTCCTGCATGGATTCGGGGTTGATGGCCTTCCCCTGGAAGCCGCGGATGACGTTGGTCGTGTTGATCCCGTCGATCATGTAGAGGTTCTCGAGCGAGGTCGAGCCATACAACGCGATATTGACGACGCGATCCCTCATCCCTCCTCCCGGCAGATTCTCAGAGGTGTCGGTGTTGACGCCCGGCTGCGAGAGGACGATGTCGACATAGTTCCGCCCTATGGACATGCGTTCGAGGACCTTCGCCGTGAAGGTAGACCCGGTCGTCGTGGAGGAGAGGTCGATGACCGGTGCTTCTCCCGTCACGAGAACCTTGGCCTCCGCCGATAGCTGCAGCTCCAGGTCGACCGTCGCCGTCGAATCGAGAGAGACGTAGCCCGTCTTCTCGACGGTCGTGAAGCCAGCGAGAGTTGCCTTCACTGTGTAGGTTCCAGGAGGAAGCGCCGGAAACCGATATCCGCCGCGGCTGTCCGTCATTGCGCTGCGGACGCCTTGGAGGGAGGCGCTCCTCGCCTCGACCCCGGCGCCCGGGAGCACCGCGCCGGACGAGGCCGTGACCGTGCCCTGGATCGACCCGCTCGTCTGGGAGAGGGCGGGTTCCGCCGGAACGCAAAAGAGGAAAGTAGCCAGGGCAGCGACGAGTACTCGGTCTCGCATCATGGCCCGTCCTCCAATGCCGATCTGTTTCAGCGCCGCTGCATGTCCGCCGGGAGGAAGTTGGTCGCTGTTGATTTCTAGCCTACTCCTACATTCAACCGTTTTCCTCAGTCCTCGGATTTGTCGGGATCGTGGAATCATTACCAGACGATGAGCCTCGTCAGGGGTTCAAAGCTCGGCCCTTACGAGATCCTGTCGCCGATCGGCGCGGGGGGGATGGGCGAGGTCTATCGCGCGAAAGACACGCGGCTCGATCGCACGGTCGCCGTGAAAGTGCTGCCGCCGCACTTGTCGTCTTCGTCCGAGTCGCGGCAACGGTTCGAGCGGGAGGCGAAGACGATTTCGCAGCTTTCGCACCCCCACGTCTGCGCGCTGTACGACGTGGGCAACCAGGACGGCGTCGAGTTCCTGGTGATGGAGTACCTGGAGGGCGAGACGCTGTCGGACCGGCTGCTGAAGGGTCCGCTGGCGTTCGATCAGGTGCTGCGCTACGGGATCGAAATTGCCGACGCTCTGGACAAGGCGCACCGGCAGGGGATCGTGCACCGGGACCTGAAGCCGGGCAACGTGATGATCACGAAGTCGGGCGTCAAGCTGCTCGACTTCGGACTCGCGAAAGCGGTGGCATCTGAGCGGTCGCTCGACGCGACCGGAAGAGAGCAAACGGCCGCGGCGCAACATCCCATGGCGGAAAGCAACCTGACGGCGCTTCCGACGGTCGCCGGCGGCCTGACACAGGAAGGGACGATCTTAGGCACATTCCAGTACATGGCGCCCGAGCAGCTCGAAGGGAAGGAAGCCGACGCGCGCACCGACATCTTTGCCTTCGGGTGCGTGCTCTACGAGATGGCGACCGGGAAGAAGGCGTTTTCGGGAAAGAGCCAGGCGTCGCTGATCTCCTCGATCATGGGATCCGAGCCGCCGCCGGTCTCGACGGTTGCGCCAATGACGCCGCCGGCGTTCGATCGGGTGGTGCGGACGTGTCTCGCCAAGGACGCCGACGACCGCTGGCAGACGGCGCACGACGTGATGCTCGAGCTGAAGTGGGTCGCCGAGGGTGGCTCGGCCGCGGGACTGCCCGCGCCGGTCGTCGCGAAGCGGAAGAACCGGGAGCGCCTGGCGTGGGGGATCGCCGCGATCTTCGCCGCTCTCGCGGCGATCGCCGGGCTCGGATACCTGCGCCGAAACCCCGCGCCGCGGTTGCCGGTGCGCGCTTCGATCCTCCCCGCGCCCGGGACGATCTTCAACCCGATCGACGGTCCGGTCGCGATCTCCCGAAACGGCCGGCGCATGGCGTTCGCCGCGGTCGACCCCGACGGTTCCGGCTGGCTCTGGGCGCGCTCGCTCGATTCCGGAGAGGCGGTCAAGCTCGCCGATACGCGCGACCCGTACGATCCATTCTGGTCGCCGGACGGACGCTTCATCGGCTACGGAGTCCCAGCCGGGCTGTTCAGGTTCGAGGTTCCGGCGGGTCCTCCCCAGAAGATCGCCGACATGGCGGACGGGCGGGGGTGCGCGTGGAACCGCGAGAACGTTATCCTGTTCGAGAAGACGGGCGCGAGCCCCATCTTCCGCGTGTCAGCTTCCGGCGGCCCCGTCGAGCAGGTGACGACGCTCGACAAGTCGCGCGGCGAGACCGCTCACTGGCGGCCGCAGTTCCTTCCGGACGGGAAGCACTTCCTCTACTTCGCTCGGGCGGAGCCGGCGCAGAACAGCGGGATCTACGTCGGGTCGCTCGATTCGAAAGAGAGGAAGCGCGTGCTCGACCTGGAAGTGCCGGTCGCGTACGCCGAGCCCGGATATCTGCTGTTCATCCGCGAGAACGTCCTCACGGCGCAGCCGTTCGACCCGAAGAAGCTCCGGGTTTCCGGCGAGCCCGGGGTCGTCGGGCGCAACGTTCAGTACGTCGCGACCTGGGGTTCCGCGGCGTTCGCGACCTCCGACAACGGCGTGCTCGTCTATCAGGGCTCGAGTCCGATTTCACGTCAGCTCGTCTGGTTCGACCGTTCCGGACGGCGGGTTGCGACCCTCGGCCCGGAAACCGAGTATGCGGACGACCCCCGGATCTCACCCGACGGGTCGCGGGTCGCGGTCAAACGCGTCGATCCGACGACGCGCAGCGCGGACATCTGGATCTACGACGTGTCGCGCAACGTCGGATCGCGGTTTACTTTCGACGCAGCACGCGAGTCGGACCCCGTCTGGTCCGCCGACGGAACCCGTCTCTACTTCAGCTCGAACAAGGCCGGAATCGGGAACCTCTACACCAAGGCAGTGAGCGGCGCCGGCTCCGAGGAGCTGCTCTACGAATCCGTCCACTGGAAAGAGGCGATGGACGTGTCGCCGGACGGTCGTTGGCTCGCTTTCTCCTTAGCCGATCCCCGCACGAAGGTCGACATCTGGCTGTTGTCGCTCTCCGACCGCAGGGCGACACCGCTCGTCGCCACGCCGTTCATGGAAGCCGAAGCGCGCTTCTCGCCGGACGGTCGCCTCCTCGCGTACAGCACGGACGAGACCGGGAAGCCCGAGGTGGTCGTCCAGGCGTTCCCGCCGACCGGCGAGAAGTGGCAGATCTCGACGAACGGAGGCCGAAGCCCGAGGTGGACGGCCGGCGGGAACGAGCTCCTGTACTTCGAGCCGCCGGAGATGCGAAAGGTCGTCTCGATCCGGAGGTCTCCGTCGTTTCAGGTATCGGCTCCAAAAGCCCTCTTCGCGACCCCCAACCCGCAGGGCTCCGACGTCAGTCGGGACGGCCTCCGAATGCTCTTGAACGTTCGAACCGCGGAGACCGCGCCCACTCCCATGACGCTCGTCCTCGATTGGACGGCGGGGCTCAAGAAATAGCTCGCCGCCGGGCGATTTCAGCCGCCCGGATATCATTCCCTCGATCCCGCGACTTTCGGAGGGTGAAAACGTATGGATTTCCGCAGCATCCTGGAGGAGACCCTGGAAGCGTGGTCGTTCACGCGCAACGGCGTGATCGAGGAAGCGCGAAACCTGCCGGAGAAGGACTTTGGTTTTCGGGCGTCGGAACGGAGCCGCTCGGTCATCGAGCTGCTCCAGCACGTCATCGAATCGGGGTTGCTGATGTCCGGCGAGCTCTCACGCCCCGACGGCGACTTCCGCCGAAAGTCGTACGAAGGGCTCCTGATCGAGTATGCACGCGGGATATCGGGGATGCGCTCGAAGCGCCAGCTCCTCGCCGCGCTGCGTCAGACCCACACGGACGGGGAGAAACGGATCCGCGCGGCCGGCGAGCTCCAGATGCTTCAGCTCATCACTCGCTTCGACGGAAAGAAGGGC
>DASUAD010000133.1:0-14959 GCA_035763965.1 Thermoanaerobaculia bacterium
CTCCTCGAGGGGCGCTCGGTCATCGTGAGAAAGGCCGATGTGATCCCGTTCGAGTGCGTGGCCCGGGGCTATCTCGCCGGCTCCGGTTGGGCCGAGTACCGGAAGACAGGACAGGTTTCCGGCGTTCGGCTTCCTCCGGGGTTGTCGGAGGCGGAGCGGCTCGCGGAGCCCATCTTCACTCCTGCGACCAAGAATCCCCGGGGCCACGACGAGAACGTCCCGTTCTCGCGTTTGGTCAACGATCTCGGCGAAGACGAAGCGGGACTCCTCCGCGACATGACGCTCACGCTCTACGAAAGGGCGCGGCAGTATGCCGAGTCGAAAGGGCTTCTTCTCGCCGACACCAAGCTCGAATTCGGCCGGCTCGGCGGCCGCATCCTGTGGATCGACGAGGCGTTCACGCCCGACTCCTCCCGCTACTGGGACGCTCGAGTCTGGACGCCGGGTCGGACGCCCGTCTCCTTCGACAAGCAGTTCGTGCGCGACTGGCTCGACTCGACCGGGTGGGATCACCGGCCCCCTGCGCCGCGCCTGCCGGAGGGGGTGGTACGCACCACCCGGGAGAAGTATCTGGAGGCTTATCGGGCTCTGACGGATTCTTATCCGGAGCACCTCTCAATCTAAAGGGTTTGTGCCACGGGGGGTCGAATGCACCATGCCTTGGCACGGCCTTTGATGTACCTTGACGGAGCCCGATTCGTGGCTTCAGCAAGGAGGGAAACATGCCTAAGCCGATCCGAGTCACTCTTCTGGTCCTCGCCCTGGGCGTCTTCGCCGGCCTCGCCCTGGCGCAGAGCGCCGACTACAACACCGCAGGGCCGACAGCCAACCAGCTTCAGCTTCGAGTGACGGAGCCCGTGGAGGGCGCGACCATCACCGGGACCCAGGTCCGCGTCGGGCTCGGTTACAACACTTCGCTGTTCGGCCAGGGTCAGGGCACGAAGTTCGGTGAGCCGAACTTCCCGATGCCGATCTTCGAGGTCTACCTGGACAACGAGCTGAAGGCGTCGCTCAAGGGAACCGACGCAAACGTCACGTTCATCGAGAACGTCGCGCCCGGCAACCACAAGCTGGCGGTGCTCGCGAAGAACATCTCCGGCGAGGTCATCGATCGCAAGGAACTGAACATCGTCACGGTTCCGGCCGTCGCCGCGACCACCGAGACGAAGACGCTGGTCGAGGAGAGGCCCGCACCGGCCCCGCCGCCTCCTCCGGCGCCTGTCATCGAAGCGCCCGCGCCGCCTCCGCCTCCGGCCCCGGCTCCGATGGAGAGAGAAGCCCTGCCGGCAACCGGATCGCACTACCCGGCGCTCGCCGTCGCGGGACTCGCTCTCGTCGCCGTCGGGCTGACGCTCGCGCGGAAGGTTTCGTAGATTCACCTGAAAGTGCCCGGCCCCGGAACGGGCCGGGCACTTTTTTTGATACAGACGACAGATCCGGGCGCGCTCGAACGTGATCCGAATCCTGTTCCGCCGCGTTTTCGCCGCAACCGGCACGCTGCTGGTCGCGGCCGCGCTCTTCGTCGCGGCGGGAGTGCTCGAGATGCTGGGTCCGTCGCTCTCCTTTTCCGAGACGCCTCCGCCCGCGGCGCCGGCGCTCGGGCGCATCTGCCCGGGCGACACGGTCGCGCGCATCGCGGTCGCGCGGCTGCAATACGAGGCTCCGATCCGCGAGGGAGCCGACGCGGAGACGCTCGCGCACGGTCCGGGTCACGTGCCGGGTACGGCGTTGCCCGGCGAGGAATCGGGCCGCAAGCACGCCGTGATCGCGATCGCCCGCGATGCCGGTGCCGGGTTCGCGGCGCAACTCGTCCTGGGAGACCTCGTCGACCTCCGGACCCCCTTCGGAGCCCGGCGCTACCGCGTCGTTGCGAGACGCACCGTCCGGGCCGAGGATCTTCGGATCGAGCCGACGGACGAGCCCACGCTGACGCTCATCGCACCCTATCCCCCCGACGCCGTCGGGCCGGCTCCGCTCCGGCTCGCCGTGCGCGCGGAGCCGGCCGGGGATCTGGCCGCGATCGCGAGCTCGGCGATCAGGTCGGCGACCCGCTCGACGGAGCAGAGGCTGATGCTCGGCGAGGGCGGCACCTCCTGGGCGTTCGCCGAAGGCAGATAGACCCGCTCGAATCCGAGCGCCGCCGCCTCGCGGAGGCGCGCGGCCGTCGCTCCCACCCGGCGCACCTCCCCGAGCAGTCCGACCTCACCGAAGAAAATCGCCGATTCCGGAAGGGCATGCTCGCGGGCCGAGGAGACGAGCGCGGCGACGATCGCGAGATCGGCCCCGGGCTCGCCGATCTGCAGTCCCCCCGCGCACGACACGAACACCTCGCGGGAGGAAAGCGGAATCCCGGCGCGCTCGAGGACGGCGAGAAGCAGCGAAAGACGCCCGGCGTCCACTCCGATCGCGACGCGACGGGGTGAGCCGGCGGTCGCGGGTCCGACGAGCGCCTGCACCTCGAGAAGAAGCGACCGCGTCCCTTCGCGCGTGGCCGTGACGGCGCTCCCGGGCAGCCCCGTGCGGCGCTCGGAGAGGAGCGTGGCGGACGCGTTTGATATCTCGACCATTCCCTTCGCCGTCATCTCGAAAAGCGCGATCTCGTCGACCGCGCCGAACCGGTTCTTGGTCGACCGCAGGACGCGGCGCGAAGATCCCCGCTCGCCGTCCAGCGTGATCAGCGCATCCACCAGGTGCTCGAGCGCTTTCGGGCCGGCGAGGCTGCCGTCCTTCGTGACGTGCCCGACGAGAATGACCGGAACGCCTCGCTCCTTCGCGTAGCGCACCAGGACGCCGGCGCACTCGCGGACCTGCGAGACCGTTCCGGGCGCGGACGAGAGGGCCCCGAGCCGCAGCGCCTGGATGGAGTCAACGATGACGGCGGACGGGCCCTGAGACGTCGCCTCGTCGACGATGCGCTCCACGTCCGTCTCGGCGAGCACGAGGAGCCGCTCGTCGGTGACCCCCAGTCGGTCGGCGCGGAGCCGAACCTGGTCGGCCGACTCCTCGCCAGCGGCGTAAAGGACGGCCCGGGAGGTCCCGGAGAGCGCCCCGGCGACCTGGAGAAGAAGCGTCGATTTCCCGATGCCCGGCTCGCCGCCGACGAGCACGACCGAGCCCGCGACGAGCCCACCGCCGAGGACCCGGTCGAGCCCGGCCAGGCGCGTCTCGAGGCGCGCGTCGGGCGCCGCCGTCACCTGCGCGAGAGGACGGGAGCGCGGCGGTCCCGCGGGGACACCGGGAGCCCGGGCCGCCGTGCGGATCTCCTCGACGTAGGAATTCCACTCCCCGCACTCCGGGCACCTCCCGAGCCACTTCGACGAAGTGGCGCTGCAGGACTGGCAGGCGAAGAGGGAGGTCGGTTTGGGAGACATCAGTCGATCGGAAAACGGAAAACGGGAATCGGGAAACGAATGAGACTCAAAGAACTCTTGTCGCGGCCAAAGCCGGATCAGTCGTTTTCCCTTTTCCGTTTCCCGTTTCCCGGCTCATCGTCTTATGGGTATCGACCCCATCAGGTACTTGATGTCCTCGTCGGTCCAGCGCAGGCCGGCGCCGATGAAGAGCGAATCGGCGTCCCGGTTCCGATTCAGAAAGTCGTCCCAGCCGCCGGTCACGAAGACCGACGGCGAGAAGTAGTACCGGCCCGAGACCTTCGCGTGCGCGGAAAAATCGCCGGGCCGGTTGAAGTCCCACAGGTCGGCGGAGAAGCGCAGCCGGTCTTTCAGGAGCATGTAGTCGACGCCGCCGCCGCCCCTTCCTTCCATCAGGCCGGCGCGCCCGACGAGGTCCTTCCACCGGTACCCGAAGAGCGCCGAGATCGCGAAGTCGTCCTTGAACTCGTCGGTGTCGGTGACCGTCTGTTCGGTGTGGCCGTCGGGGAAAGTCGTCCGCTCGACGGTCGTCGAGCTCTTCCGGCGGCCGAAAGGCTGTGTCACGAGCTCGACCCGATAGAAGCGGGGCGTTTCCGGCGGCTGGATGTCGAGAGTGAAGTATCCCTTGCCGCGGTCGTGCGCCGTCAGGTGCTCCGCCCGCATGCCGAGGTCGACGTGGGTCTTCCCGATGGAGCCGAACGCCTTGTTGAGACTCGCCACGCCCTCCTTGACGGCGGCCAGGGCGTCGTTGAGGTTCTGATGGGTCTCCTCGCTCTGAACGAGCTTGCCGACGGTGCCCTCCCCTTCCTTGATGCGGCCGGTGATCTGGTTCAGGTTGTCGGCTGTGGTCTCGAGCTTTTCGGAGATCTCCCGGATGTTCGAGATGCCTTGCGTCACATTCCCCTCGTTCGCCGCCACGAGTGAATCGACCCGCGCCACGAGCTCGTTCATCGCCTGGGAGAACTCGCGGAAGTTGGCGACCGTCGCGTCGACGCCGGCGCGATTCGACTCGACCATCGCGCGAACCTGTTCGCTGATCGCGCGCATGTTCTCGACGATGTTCTCGAGACGCTGCTCGCCCGCCGGGCCTCCGATCGACTCCTTGAGACTCCGGGTGATCTCCTTGACGTCCACTCCGATGTCGCGGGCGAGCTTCGTGATTTCGTCGAAAGAGACGGGCACTCCGCCGACGATCACCGCATTATCGGGGAGCGGCGGCGCTCCGAAGGGACCGGGGACGAGCTCCACGTACTTCTCGCCGAGCAACCCGAGGCTCTCGACCGAGGCCGACGCCCCCTGGCGGAGCGCGACCTCGCGATCGAGCTCGACGTCGACGAGCGCTCTGCCCGACTCGGTGAGGCGGATCTTCGTCACCCGGCCGACCCGGACGCCCGCGACGCGGACCGCGGTCTTCTCGTCGAGCCCGGCGACGTCCTTGAACTGAACGGTGACCCTTCGAGGGGGACCGCCGGGTCCGATCCGCAGGTCTTCGATCTTCCAGATGAAGAGCGCGACGATCACGAGAACGACGAGAAAAAAGGCTCCGACTTTCGCCGCGGTATTCATGCGCCCTCCGAGGCCGACGACTTGAACTGCCGCTCGAACTCTACCGTGAGGGGCCCCTCCGCGCGCCCCTCGACGAACTGCCGCACGGCCGGATGGTCGGAGCGGAGGAACTCATCCGGAGGCGCCTCGTAGATGATCTTACCGGCGTGAAGGAGCGCGATCCGGTCTCCGATCTTCCTCGCGCTCGCCATGTGGTGCGTGATCGTGGCGATGGTCGGGTCGAGGCGCTCCTTGAGCTCCAGGATCACCTCGTCGATGACGTCGGTCATGATCGGATCGAGACCCGTATTCGGCTCGTCGAAGAGGAGGATCTCGGGCTGATGCGCGATCGCGCGGGCGAAGCCGACCCGGCGCCGCATGCCGCCGGAGAGCTCCGAAGGCCGCTTGTCCTCGACGTTCGGCAGGTGAACCATGTCGAGGCACTCGCGCACCCTCTTGCGCACCTCGTGGGGAGGACGTCCCGAGCGGCGGAGCGGAAAGGCGACGTTGTCGAAGACGCTCATCGAGTCGAAGAGCGCGCCCTCCTGGAACGACATCCCGAACTTCTTGCGGACGGCGGTCCGCTCCTTGTCCGACAGCGCCCAGAAGTCGAGCCCGTCCACGTAGATCTTTCCCGAGTCCGGGGCGATCAGGCCGATCAAATGCTTCAGGAGGACGCTCTTTCCGGTCCCGGACGATCCAATGATGACGAGCGACTCCCCTTCCGCGATCGACAGGTCGATTCGATCGAGCACGACTTTCCCGCCGAAGGACTTGCGGAGGTTCTCGACCCGGATCTTGGGGACGGCGCCGGCGGCGTCCGGCCGCTTCGATGTGCGGTTCAAAACAGGAGCTTCGTCAGGAAGAAGTCGGCGAAGAGAACCGTGAGGCTGCCGGCGACCACTGCGCGGGTCGTCGCCCGGCCGACGCCTTCCGCGCCGCCTTCCGTGTAGTAGCCGCGCACGCACGCGATCAACGAGAAGATGAGGCCGAAGACCGCCGCCTTGACGATCCCGGACGTGACGTCGGAGACCTCCAGGAACTGGAAGGAGTTCTCGATGTAGGTGACCGGGTTGGCACCCATGAGCTGCACCGCGACGAGATATCCGCCGTACATTCCGACGGCGTCGCCGAGCATCACGAGGAGCGGCATCATCAGAATGGACGCCGCAACGCGCGGCACGACGAGATACTGCACGGGCTCGGTGCCGAGCGCCGTCAGGGCGTCGATCTGCTCGGTCACGCGCATCGTCCCGAGCTCGGCGGCCATGGCGCTCCCGACCCGGCCGGTCACCATGAGGGCGGTCAGGACCGGCGAGAGCTCCCGGGTGAGCGAGAGGGCGACGACGCTGCCGACGAGGCTTTCCGCGTGAAAGCGCGCGAACCCGTTGAAGGTCTGGAGGGCCATGACCATTCCGGTGAAAAGCGTGGTCAGGAAGACCACGGGGATCGAGTCGACGCCGACGCGCACCATCTGGCGGAAGTGCTCGGGAACGTCGTACGGCGGCCGGACCGTCCACGCTGCGGCGCGCCCGAGCATCTGAAAGAAGCGCCCGATTTCCTCGAAGAGCCTCAGGACGAGCCGTCCGACGGCTTCGAGAAACTTCATGGCCGGTAGACCCGCGGCACCCGCGCCCCGATGCCGCAGAGGATCTCGTAGGGAATCGTGTCGGCGGCGTGCGCGAGGTCCCAGGCCGTGACCCGAAGGTCCCCGTCGGCGCCGAGGCAGACCGCCCGGTCACCGGGACCGACGGCGAGATCGGTCGCGTCGACGAGAGTCAGGTCCATGCTCACCGCGCCCACGACGGGCGCCTCCCTCCCCCGCATCAAGACGCGAACGCTCCCCGAGAAGGAACGGCGGAAACCGTCATGATAGCCGATCGGAAGGACTGCGATCTGCGACGGGCGCGCGGTCACGTAGCGGCCGCCGTAGCCGAGCGGAGTCCCCGCCGGCACCGCGTGCAACGACATGACGCGCGTCTCGAGAGTCATCGCCGAGGTCAGATTCTGCGCCGCTTCGCTCTTCTCGGGCGCGATGCCGTAGAGCGCGAGACCCGGCCGGACCCCATCGAACCAGCTCGCCGGATGGAACAGGAGACCGGCCGAGTTGGCGAGGTGCACGATGCCCGGTGAGACGCCTGCGGACGAGAGCGCCGCGACGGCGGATTTCATCGCCTCGACCTGCCTCGCCGTCGACGGGGAGGCGTGATCTTCGGCGGACGCGAGATTGCTGAAGGCGCCTGCGACCCGGAGCCCGGTCGCACGCTTCAGGATTCCGATGAGAAGCGGCATCTCTTCCGGCCGGAACCCGATCCGCCCCATCCCGGAGTCGAGCTTCACGTGCACGGGCAGCGGTTCGCGCCAGCTCCGAGTCGCCTCGACGAACCCGGCCGTCTGTTCGAGGTCGTAGAGGGCGGGGACGAGGCCGTAGGCTCGGTGGAGGCCGGCGTCCGCGGGATCCGAGTAGTTCAAGAGCACGATTTCGCCTCCGACTCCGGCGCGCCGCAGCCCGATTCCCTCTTCGGCGATGGCGACCGCGAAGCGGTTCGCTCCCTCCCGCTCGAGCCGTTTCGCGACCGGAGAGGCTCCGTGCCCGTACGCGTCGGCCTTGACCACGCAGAACATGGCGCGGCCGGGGGTCACGCGGTCGCGGAGAAAACGGTAGTTGCTCGCGATCGCATCGAGGTCGATCACCGCCCGTGTCGGTCTCATCGAACGCGAAGGATGTCAGAGAGAGGCTCCGGCCGAAAGCCGGAATCGCGATCAGAACGGCTCGAGCGTGGGCCCGGCGTAGTTGGCAAACGTCATGTGGTCGGCGAGAAAGACCAGTGGAAAATCGCCGGTCGGACCGTTGCGCTGTTTGGCGATGATCACGTCGGCGATTCCCTTGCGCTCGGTGTCCTTGTCGTAGAGCTCCTCGCGGTAGAGGAAGACGACGATGTCCGCGTCCTGCTCGAGGCTGCCGCTCTCGCGAAGGTCCGCGAGCTGGGGCCGGCGCAGCTCCCCCGTGCGGCGTTCGGGCTGGCGGGAGAGCTGCGACAGGGCGAGGATCGGGACCTTCAGCTCCTTGGCGAGGAGCTTCAGGCCGCGCGAGATCTGCGAAACCTCCTGAGTCCGGTTGTCGAACCGGCCGTGGCCCATCATCAGCTGGAGATAATCGACCACGAGCAGGTCGAGTCCGTGCTCGCGCTTCAGCCGCTGCCCCTTCGCGCGCATCTCGGGCACCGTCAGCGCCGATCCGTCGTCGATGAAGAATCGCGCACCCGCGACCTTCGACTGCGCGAGCACGAGACGCGTGATCGCCTCGGTCGAAGCGTAGCCGTCGCGCACCTTTTTCGCGTCGACGTCGGCCTCCGAGCAGAGGACGCGGAAGCCGATCTGTTCCTTCGACATCTCGAGCGAAAAGAACCCGACGGATCGGCCCTCGCGGATCGCGACGTGCTGCGCGATGTTCAAGGCGAGAGACGTCTTTCCGACCGACGGCCGGGCGGCAAGGAGGATCAGATCGGTCTCCTGGAGCCCGGAAGTCATCCGATCGAGCTCGATGAACCCCGACGGCAGGCCGGAGACTGCACCGCTCCTTTCCTTGGCCTCGTCGATGATGTCGAGGTTGTGGCGCGTGATCTCGCCGATCCGCTCGAAGCCGCCGGAAACGGCGCCCTCGGCGATGTCGAAGATCTCTCCGGTGACGTCGCCGAGCAGCCTCTGGGCGTCCTTCTCCTGGGAAAGCCCTTCGCGCACCATCCGCTGCCCCGCGCGGATCAGGCGCCGAAGGGTCGATTTCTCCTTCACGATCCGGGCGTAGTGCTCGACGTTCGCCACGTCGGGCGCCGCGTCGAGGAGCGAAGAGAGATACGCGGCGCCGCCCGCCTTTTCGATCGAGCCCGCGCGATCGAGGTCTTCCTTCAGCGTCAGCACGTCGATCTCCGCGGAGCGCTGAGCGAGGTCGATCATCGAGCGGTAGATCCGACGGTGAGTGTCGGGGAAGAAGTCGTCTTCCTTGAGAATCGGGTACACGGACGCGAGAGAGGCGGAGTCGAGCAGGATCGCCCCGAGGACGGACCGCTCCGCCTCGAGGTTCTGAGGAAGCCCCTTTTCGGTCGCGATTTCTTCGAGCATCGGGGAGGCTCCGCGGATTCTTCTTCCCGCCTCCGCTGCTGTCAACGCTCGAAAATTTTCCGCATCCACGAGAATGCGACCTCCACGCGCCCCGCGCTGCGAAAAAAAATTCTTTTCCGCAACGCGGCATCTTTTCCGCAAGCGTGCGGCAGCCGCGAGGACAGATGATGTCCGAGAGACGAGTGGTTGCTGCGGGATGCCCGGTGTCGCGTGTCGGTCCGGAGCGACCTACCAGACCAGGGCTCTGCTCGCGGAGCGCATCAACGAGATCACCGTCGGCCACCCGACGATGTCGTCCACCGCTGTGCGCACCCTCTCGATCCCGGCGCGCGCGTTCACCGCGGAGGCCGAACATGCGAGCGAGCGCAACCTCCCGGTCTCGCGGGCGGCGGCCAGAAGCTCCGCGGCGCTCGCGGGGCGCGAGCCCGCTTCCTCGAGACGCCCCGAGAGAAGCGCTTCGAGCGCGGCGTCGAACCAGACGAGCGTGACCGAAAGCCCGAGGGACGTCGCCGACGCCGCCATGGCCGCCGCCTCGTAGAGCGAATCCTCTTCACCGCGATGGACGAGCACGATCCACTCCTCGGACGCGGAGGCCGCGTTCATCGCCGGGCCCGGGCCCGCACGGCCTCGAGCATCCGCTCGTCGCCGTGCACGCCGCCGGGGAACTTCCTCCCCTCGACCGTGCCGTGGAAGTCGCTGCCCGCCGTGACGGCGAGCCCGAGCTCGCCGGCGAGACGAGCGAAGCGCTCCACCTCGGCGCTGTCGTGGTCGGGATGGAACACCTCCAGCGCGTCGAGACCCTGTGCCGCGAGACCCGCGACCAGCGCCTCCGCGTCGCGATACCAGACCGGATGAGCGAGCGAGCAGACGCCTCCCGCGCGGTGAACCGCCGCCAGAACGTCGGCCGCCGGCCATTTCTCGTGGCGGACGTACCACGGATGCTCGGCCCCGAGAAACCGGTCGAACGCCTCATCGTTGTTCGCCGCGTATCCCGCGCGGATCAAAGCACGGGCGAGGTGGGGCCGGCCCCAGACTCCGTCGCCCACGTCTTCACGGATCGCGTCGAGGTCGATCGCGAAGCCCGCCTCGCGCAGCTTCTCGGCCATGCGCTCCCCGCGGGTCCGGCGGCTCTCCTGGCGCTCGGCGAGCCTCGCGTTGAACTCCGCGCTCGTCTCGTCCACGAAGAGCGCGACCAGGTGGATGTCGTCCTGCCCCAGGGCGTTCGCGGAGATCTCGGCTCCCGGGATGAGCTCGATGCCGAGCCGGCCGGCTTCCTGCCGGGCCTCCGGCAGCCCCTGCAGCGTGTCGTGATCGGTAAGAGCAAACGCGCCGATTCCCGCGGCCGCCATCCGGCGGACGAGCTCAGTCGGGGAGTCGAGCCCGTCGGAGACGTTCGAATGGCTGTGGAGATCAACGCGCAAACCCGTCGCGCTCACTTCCTCGGGATCTGGCTGCGCCACCGGCGCTCGGCTCGGCAAGCCGGCCTCGGCCGCGCGCCTGATCCCTCGGTGCGCTCGCGCTCCCGTGGACCGGAACACATCGCACATGATCTTACGTCGCGCTCCCTCGCTCGGGAGACGCTCTCACACCCGGAAAAGCCGCGGAGACCATCGCGCATCGTGCGCGCCGGAGGTTGCGCTCTTTAGAATCGGGCCGTGGACAAGAACGAGGTCGCTCGCGTCCTCGAGGAGATCGCTGCGATGCTCGAGCTCGCGGGCGAGGACGTGTTCAAGGTCCGCGCGTACGAGGCCGGGGCGCGCGCGATCCGCGGGTTCTCCGGCGACATCGCGGAGGCCGTGCGAACCCGGGAGCTGCTCAAGGTTCGCGGCATCGGAAAAGGACTGTTCTCGAACATCGAGACGCTCGTCACGACGGGTTCGCTCCCCTACTTCGAGGAGCTGCGGGCATCCTTTCCCCCCGGGTTGCGGGAGTGCCTCCGGATCCCCGGCTTCGGCGCGCGGAAAGCGAAGGTCCTGCACGCCGAGCTCGGAATCGATTCGCTCGCCGCGCTCGAGAAGGCGTGCCGCGAGGGGCGCGTCGCGCCGGTGAAAGGATTCGGCGCGAAGACGGAAGAGAGGATCCTCCGCGGCATCGAGATGCTCCGGACGACCGTCGGGCTCCACCGATACTCGGCGGTGCGCTGGAGGGCCGAGGATCTCGCGGCCGCGCTGCGCGGGACCGGCCTCGCCTCGCGCGTCGAGATCGCCGGAAGCCTGCGGCGCCGCCGCGAAGTCGTCGGGAACATCGACCTCGTCGCTGCCTCGGCACGGCCCGGCGACCTCGCCCGCGCGTTCCCCGACCTCGCGCCGGGCGTCGCGCAGGTCGTCGCAACCGGAGAGACGGTGGTGACGCTGCGCCTCGCCGAGGGGCTTCGCGCCGACCTGCGCGTCGTCTCGGAGAGAGAGTTTCCGGCGGCGCTCCTCTATTTCACGGGCTCGAAGGAGCACAACGGACAGCTGCAGGCGCTCGCGGGAAAGCGGGGCTGGAAGTTGACCCCGTCCGGCCTGCTCGGAGGCGGCGCCCGCGAGAAGGCGCTCCCCTGCGCCACCGAGGAGGAGATCTATCGCCGGCTCGGTCTCCAGTTCGTGCCGGCGGAGCTTCGCGAAGGCGCGTCCGAAATCGACGCCGCCCTGCGGGGCGAGATCCCGGAGCTCCTCGACGAGTCGGACGTCCGCGGACTCATCCACGTCCACACGACCGAATCCGACGGGCGGGCCTCGCTCGAGGAAATGGTGGCCGCCACGCGCGACGCCGGTTACCAGTGGGTCGCGATCACGGACCACAGCCCGACGGCGGCCTACGCGGGCGGCCTGACCCCCGACCGCGTTCTGCGTCAGCGGCAGGCGATCGACGCGATCCGATCGCGCTTTCCGGGGTTCCACATCTTTCACGGAACCGAGGCCGACGTCCTCGCGGATGGCTCCATCGACTTCGGTGACGAGTTCCTCGGCGTGTTCGACCTCGTGGTGGCTTCCGTCCACTCCCGCTTCGGGCTTCCGCGGGACGAGCAGACCAAGAGGCTCATCCGCGCCGTCGAGAACCCGCGCGTGTCCGTGCTCGGCCACCCCACCGGCCGTCTTCTCCTGACCCGCAAGGGCGTCGACGCGGACATGGAGGCCGTCCTGGCCGCCGCCGCCCGTTCCGGCTGCGCCGTCGAGATCAACGGCTCCCCGCACCGCCTCGATCTCGACTGGCGGCTCGCCGCGGCTGCGGCGGGGCTCGGCATCCTGTACTCGATCGGACCCGACGCCCACTCGGTCCGCGAGCTCGACAATACGGGATACGGCGTCGGGATCGCCCGGAAGGGATGGGTGACGGCGCAGGCGACCTTGAACGCGAAGAGCGCGGCCGAGCTCACCGCCTGGCTCGCGAAGCGCCGCGACTCGCGACCCGCGACCCCCTAGACCACCACGGTTGCAACCTCTCCCTCGGAGGGTGCCGGGCGTGAGGCCGTCCGTCGCGGGGCGTTAATAAATTAGCGTATACTTATTTAGTTATGGGACGTCCTGCCCGCGTCAGCCGCGACGCCGTGCTTCGCGCCGCCCGGGAGGCCTTTGCCGAGCGGGGGTTCGACGGCACGACGCTCGCCTCGATCGGGGCGCGGGTCGGCCTCTCCCCTTCCGCCCTCCTGCGTCACGCCCCGACCAAGGAGGCGCTCTTCACCGCTGCGATGTCCGCACCGGTCGAGGAGCTGTCCCCGATCGAGTTCATGGCCGATGCACGCGGCGACGAGGACCCCGCGCAGGTGCTCCGCCGGATCGCCTTTGCCGTCGTTCCGTTCATCGAGGCGAAGCTCGGCGAGAGCATCGCGCGCTGGCAACGCGCCCGGACGGCCGACGAGGCTCGCACCCTGAAGCTCCCCTTCGACCCCCGAAAGCAGCCGAGCCCGCCGGCCCGCGCCCTGGCGCTGACCGAGCAGTATTTCCGGCGCGCTTCCCGCGCCGGCCGGCTCTCGGTGCGCGACTCCCGGGCGGCCGCGCTCGCTTTCCTCGGTTCTTTGAACGCTTACGTGTTCCTGCAGCGTGTCATGCGGATCCCCGATTCGCCCGTTCCGCTCCGGCGTTACGTCGACACGCTGCTCGCGATCTGGAGCCGCGGCGCCATCCGCCCCGCTCGGACCGCCGCCGGGAGAAAGTCGTCTTGAAGAAGCGCCTGTGGGTGATCGTCCTCCTTCTCCTCGCGGCCGCGGGTGGATTCTGGGTTCTCCGATCTCGTGGGAACGACAAGGAGCTCGTCTTGTCGGGAACGATCGAAGCCCGGGACGTCGAAGTCGGATCGCTCGTGGGCGGACGGGTCACGGCCGTCGACGTGCACGAAGGGGATTCGGTCAAGGCGGGCCAGACGCTCGTTCGGTTCGAGACCGACCTCGGACAACTCCAGATCCGCGAGCAACGCGCGGCCGCTGACGAGGCGCGCGCGAACCTCGCCAAGATGCGCGCCGGACCGCGGACCGAGGAGATCGTGCGTGCCCGGGCGGAGGCGGAAAACGCCGAGCGCGAGCGCCGGAGGCTGAAGGCGCTGTCCGACGAAGGCGTGATCGGGCGCCAGCAGTACGACGATGCGGCGACGAAGGCGAAGACCGCGGAGGAGACCTATCGCGAGCTCGCTCGTGGAAACCGGGCCGAGGACATCCGCGCCGCCGAGGCCGCACTCGAACGGGAGGAGCAGCGGCTCGCCTTTCTGATCCGCCAGAGCCAGGAGACGGTCGTGAAGGCGCCCGCCGACGGCGTCGTCGAGACGCTCGACCTGCGACCGGGCGACCTCGTCGCTGCCAACCAGCCTGTGGCGCGAATCCTCGAGCCCGGCCAGATGTGGGTCCGGGTCTGGGTGCCGGAACCCCTGCTCGGACGCGTCCGCCTCGCGCAGAAAGGAGTGATCACGGTCGACACGTTTCCGAAGCGGGAGTTCACCGGAAAGGTGGTCGAGATCCGCCAGCAGGGGGAGTACACGCCGCGCAACATTCAGACGCTCAAGCAGCGGATGGACCTCGTCTTCGGCGTCAAGGTGGCGGTCGATCCGACGCCGGAGTTGAAGCCCGGAATGGCGGCGCAGATCCGGCTCCTGGAGAGCTGAGCCGTGTCCGGCGCCGCGACGCCCTACGGTATCGAGGTCCACGACGTCTCCCGAGACTTCGGACACGTTCGCGCGCTCGATCGCGTCTCGATCACCGTTCCGCGAGGCGAGATCTACGGCCTCCTCGGACCGAACGGTTCGGGCAAGTCGACCATGATCCGGATCCTGTGCGGCCTTCTCGCGCCGACCGAGGGGACGGCGCGGGTGGACGGGCTGGACGTCGTCACGCAGGGAGAAGAGATCCGGCGCCGGATCGGCTACGTGCCGCAGAAGTTCTCCCTCTACGAAGACCTGACCGTGATGGAGAACCTGACGTTCTTCGCGGAGGTCTACGGTCTCGAGGGCGCCCGTTTGAAAGAGCGGCGGGCCTGGGCGATCGAGCTCACGTCGATCGGCCCCTACCTCGACCGGCTGGCCGCCCAGCTCTCCGGCGGCTGGAAGCAGCGTCTCGCGCTCGCGGCGGCGCTCATGCACGAACCCCGCGTGCTCTTCCTGGACGAGCCCACGGCCGGGATCGATCCGGTCGCTCGCCGTGAGCTCTGGAACCTTCTCTTCACTCTCGCAGCGGGGGGAGTCACTCTCCTCGTCAGCACGCACTACATGGACGAGGCGGAAAGGTGCGCGCGAGTCGGATACCTGTACCTCTCGCGGATGCTCGTCGAGGGCGAACCGAAGGACCTGACCCGGATCCCGGAAGTGACCCCGCCGGGAACCCGTCGGGTCGAGGCGGAGTGCGAGGCGGGCGTCGCCGCCGTGATGCAGCACGCGCGCGAGCTCCCTTACGTCGTGGACCTCACGATCTTCGGCAACTCTCTGCACATCCTCATGCGCGCCGAGATATCCGACGAGCG
>DASUAD010000134.1:0-2704 GCA_035763965.1 Thermoanaerobaculia bacterium
GCTCGCGCTTTACCGTCTCGGCGATTCGGGCCGAATTCCTGTCGAGATCCGGCTGACGTCGTCGGGAGGGGGAGCAGTCTACGACGGCGGCTCCGACAATTCCGTCGACGTGCGGATGGCCGGGCCGAGCGATTACCGAACCCGGACGCTTCGAGCGGTATGGGAGTGCCTCGACGCGACGCTTCGCGCGAGGGGTCCGGGCGCCGCTCGAACCCCGATTCCGCGGCCGACGGACGAACAGCTCGAGGCGTTGCCGCTTGCCTCGATGATGCCTCTCAATCCCCCCGGCGAGTACGAGCTCGTCGCCCGTTACCAGGCGCTCGCGGCCGGCTTTTGGCACGAGCCGATCTTCTCGACTCCGATGAGGATCCGGATCGTCGAGAAGCCGATCGACTGTGGAGCCGCAAGACCCTGACTCCCTCGTTCCGGCTCAGGGTTTCTTCTCCTCCCGCTCGACTTCGATGTCACCGAGGCCGAACGGAGCCACGAGGACGGGACTGGTGAGGAGTCGGCCGGGAACGGTCGTCGCGTCCGGGTGCCCTTCGGGAAGAACGATGAAGGAAGCAACGAAGACCGCGGAGGATCCGAGACGCCGCAGTGCGAGTCGCTCGCCGGCAGTCAGGAGCTCCCCCTTTTCGCGTTTGGTCACTCCGATCGCCCAAATCACGTCCCCGCCCTCCTTCGGGTCTCGCACGGCAACGTACGCTCGAAACGGTTCAAGGATCGGCGAGAAGTCCTCTGAATCCAGGTTCGGGCCGAAGAACTCAGAGTCCGCGTTCAACTTCGAGAACGGATTGGGATTCAGTTTCGAGTCCGAGCCGGCCGCCAACACGCCTTCCGGGCGTATGGGGTATTCCGCTTCGCCGTCCCGATGCTGCTCATCCCGCGCGGCGTCGGTTTTGCCGAACTCGATGCGTAGCCGCTCGGTCATCGCCCACAGGGGCCGCGTACGTCGGGGTACCGTCTCGTCGGGCAGGAAACCCGCAAGCCGCGCATCGGAACCGACCGTGAGTTCGATTCGGTCCACTGCCGATTCGAACCGACGCCCGTTTCGACGATTCCAGAAGAAGGCGATTTCCCGGCACTGGTAAGACGCGCCTGCCGGCCGTACGGATCCGTCGTGTCCGCCGCGCACCCTGACCCTCACCACTACGGGATACTCGGGCCGCTCCCCCTCGCGACTCCGGAGATCGACGCCGAGCAGGATCGTTTCCCCCGGCTTGTATCCGGTGAAACCGTCGGCGACATTCAGCTCACGCTCGGGTTTCGCGGAGAGGTCTGTCAGGACGACGAAGTAGCGGCCCGGACTTCCCTGGACCCAGCCGCGTGCCCCCGAAAAGCCGAGGTCGGGGAGAGTGCATGGATCCATCGAGAACGGTCCCGCGGCGGTCTGAGCGGCCGCGTGGACGCTCATGAGCCCGAAAGCAATCGCCGCCAGGACCGGCGGTCCCGACGCCTTACGGTGCGTTCGCATACTCGCCATTGGTCGCGTCAGTAAGGGGAGAGCCATCTCTGCAGCCGGACGAGCCAGTCGGTGTTATCGCCCAAAGCCATCGGGCTCGAAGGAGCGGTCCCCCGATATTCGAGCTGGCGCGAAACGATCCGGCGCAGCAGTGAGCGGCTTTCGCTTTCCTTCTGCGCGCGAACCTCGTGGCGGGTCCGATCCGCGAGGGAAAAGAACGCCTCGCGGAAGCCTTCGTCATCTGCAAACCGGTTCTCGAGCGTTCTCTCGTCCGTGTCGAGGATGCGTCGAAAGGCCACGACGGGTGCGTCCCAGCCGCTCGGAGTTCCCTCACAGAGCTCGAAGAGTGCCGGGACGGAGAGGAGACGCCGCGCTCGAATTCTCTCGGGCTCGAGAACCGCGAGGTACTCCTTCACTGCCGGAAGGAACTCGTTGAGCCCTTGACCGGCGGCATAGAGCATTGCGTGTGTGCGCAGGAGGCCCGTCCCGCGCGGGAGGCGGGCCGAGCCGGAAACGATCGCCGGCGCGAGCAACTCGATTCGGCGCTGCCGGGGACCAGAGAGCACTTCGATGCGATCGGCGAGCTCCGCGACGTTCTGGTTTTTCTGTGCGAGACGAGCAAACGCGTCGATGAGATCGAGATACGGATACAGGTTCCTCTTCCAGACGCTCTCGCTCAGGATCCTCCAGGCCTTGTCGCGGCTCTCCTCCTCGGGTGAAAGCAAGGTGTTCCGTATCGCCTGCCGGACCGCCGCCTCCCGCTGCTCGGCGTCTTCGATGAGCAGCGCGACGCAAATCGGGTGATCGCCCGCCGCGCAACCACTCATGTCCATCACCGGGGCCGATCCGGACAAGCCACTGGTGGCGCCGAGAAGGATCAGGGAGGTAAGAAGCGGTACTTTCACGAGATCCCCGGTGAAATTAGACACCGGCAACCCGCGGATGGTTTCCGGCCGCGTGCGGAAAACCGACTATTTCAACTCGGCGACGAATTTCTTCGGGGCGACCGCGCAATAGCTTTCCCGAATCCAGCCCTTGAGGATGTCGACCGGGGGCCGATCCGTTGCCTGGAACCTCGCCGTCACCCAGCCCGACTTCCCCAGGCCGTAAGCAGTCGGCTTCGCGAATGGCAGATCCAGAGCGTCCTGGCCGGACTCGGGGAGTTTGACCGAGAGTCCCATCGATCCGCCAGCGAGGGGATCAGCCCCGAGAAAAACGAACACCTTACCTTTGACCTTCGCA
>DASUAD010000135.1:0-12643 GCA_035763965.1 Thermoanaerobaculia bacterium
ATCATCGTCGTGGCAGAAGGAGAGGAGCCGCGGGAAGGCTAGATGATCGTTCAGTCGGGAGAAGTCGACGAGTTCGGTCACGTCCGGCTCGGGGGGATCGGCGAGATGCTGGCGCGGGAGATCCGCGGGCGAACCGGCTTCGATACCCGGGTGACCGTCCTCGGGCACATCCAGCGGGGCGGAACGCCGTCGGCGTTCGACCGTGTGCTCGCGACCCGCTTCGGGATCGCCGCGATCGACGCCGTTCACGACGGCGCCTTCGGCCAGATGGTCGCTCTGCGCTGTGGAAGGATCGTCCGCGTCCCGCTGGCCGAGGCGGTCGACAGCTTGAAGACCGTGGACCCCGAGCTCCTCGAGGTGGCCGAAGTCTTCTACGGCTGACGCGCCGCTAGGACCCGGCCGTGTGCTCCGCCTCGGCGGCGCGGCGGGGACGGCCGAGGCGGATATGTCCCTTGACCTTGCCCGCCAGCCGGTCCGCGGTGACGTAGAAGGCCGGCACGACCAGGAGCGACAGCGCGGTCGAGACGATCAGGCCGCCGATGACCGCGATCGCCATCGGAGTGCGGATCTCGGAGCCCGCGCCGAGACCGAGCGCCGGCGGGAGAGCCGCCATCAGCGTCGCGACCGACGTCATCAGGATCGGCCGCAGCCGGATCGGACCGGCGCGGAGCATCGCGTCGCGCGCGTTCAGGCCCTCGGCGCGCGCCTGGTTCGCGTAGTCAACCAGGATGATCGAGTTCTTCTTCACGATCCCCATCAGCAGCAGCAGACCGATCATGCTGAAGATGTTCAGGCTCTTTCCCGCGATCCAGAGCGCGAACGCCGCCCCGGCGATCGAAAGCGGCAGGATCGTCAGGACCGTCACCGGGTGCAGGAACGAGTTGAACTGCGACGCGAGCACCATGTAGGCGACGATGATTCCCAGGACGAGCGCGAAGAGCAGGCTGGACATGGACTCGCGGAATGCGACGCTCGCGCCGCCGAGCACCGCGCGATAACCGACCGGCACGTCCTTCGAAAGCTCCTCGACTTTCGCGAGTGCTTCCTCCTGCGAATGGCCGGGAGCGATGTTTCCGTAGACGGTGATCGCGCGCTCGCGGTCCCGCCGTGTGATCGCCTGCAGTGCCGGCCGCTCTTCGGACGTCACGAGCAGCGACAGCGGGACGAGCTCACCCGATCGCGCGCGCACCTGCAGCCGTGCGAGGTCCTCCGGCCGCGTGCGCTGTGAGGCGAGGAGGCGCAGTCGAACGTCGAGCCGGCGTCCTCCCGAGCTGTACTTGCCGACCCGGATGCCGCCGACCAGGGAATTGAGCGTCGTCGCGACGTCCTCGATCGGCACCCCGAGATCCGCCGCGCGCGCGCGGTCCGGGAGAATTCGCAGCTCGGGCATGCCGATCCGGTAGTCGGTGTCGAGGTCGACGACGAGCCCGCTCGCCTCGAGCTTGCGGCCGATCGAGTCGCTCACCGTGATCAGCTTGTCCCAATCGGAGCCGCGGACCGAAAACTCGACCGGGAAGCCGCGCTGAGCCGTGAAGCCCGACTGCGAAAGGTCCTGGACGACCGCCCGAACGCCGGGAATCGCGTTCAGCTCCTTGCGTACGACGCCCGAGAACTCGGTCTGCGTCAGGTCCCGCTCCCCCGGCGGCACGAGCGTGACGAAGAGAATGCCGGTATTGACCTGCCCGCCGCCGAAGCCTCCGACGACCGCGAAGTATCGGGTGACCTCCGGACGGCCGGCCATGAAGGCCTCCGCTCGGCGGAAGAGCTTGTCGGTCTCGTTGATGTCCGAGCCCACGGCCGTCTGGAGGCGGACGAGGAAGCGGCTCTGGTCCTGAGAGGGGACGAACTCCCCGGGAAGACTTTTCAGAACCAGGAAGGACACGACGAAGAGCGCCGCCGCCGCACCCAGCACGAGGATCGGCCGCTTCAGGCCGCCCCGGAGCGCGCGGCCGTAGAGCCGTTCCAGCCGCCCGAAGAGGCGGTCCACTGCCACACCGAGGCGGCTGCGCCCCTCCCTCGACGTATCGAGGAACTGCGCACAGCGCGCGGGTGCGAGCGTCATCGCCTCGACGTACGACAGCAGGACCGCGATGCAGAGCGTGATCCCGAACTGCAGGAAGAATCTCCCGATCACGCCCTTCATGAAGACGACCGGGCTGAAGATCGCGACGACCGCGAGCGTCGCCGCGAGCGCCGCAAACGTGATCTCCTTCGTCCCCTCTCGCGCCGCCTGGACCCGGCCCTTCCCCATCTCGCCGTGCCGATAGATGTTTTCGAGCACCATGATCGCGTCGTCCACGACGATGCCGACCGCGAGCGCGAGACCGAGGAGCGTGAACGTGTTGAACGTGAAGCCGAGGAAGTAGATCGCGGCCACCGTGCCGAGCAGTGACATCGGGATCGCGAGGACGACGTTCAGCG
Organism: Thermoanaerobaculia bacterium; assembly: GCA_035763965.1. GTDB lineage: Bacteria > Acidobacteriota > Thermoanaerobaculia > UBA5066 > Gp7-AA6 > Gp7-AA6. Next base: position 2,422 of record DASUAD010000135.1, read on the forward strand.
TGCTCGAGATCGACCCCAGGAAGAGCCAGCAGACGAATGCCGTCAGCAGAACCGACAAAATGAGCTCGAGCTGGATCTCGCGGACGGAGTCCTCGATGAATCTCGTCGAGTCGAAGTTGATCCCGAGCATCATGCCCTGCGGCAAGGTCTTTCGGATGTCGTCCAGGGCGGCTCGAACGCCGCGCGCGACGGCGACCGCGTTCGCGCCGCGCTGCTTTCGAACGCCGATGCCCTGCGCGGGCTCTCCATTGACCCGGGCGACGCGGCGAATGTCTTCGAATCCGTCCTCCACGAGCGCGACGTCCTCGAGATAGATGGGGCTCCCCTCGACCTCCCTGACGACGATGCGCCGCAAAGTCGCGAGGTCGAGCGCCTCCCCGAGGACCCGAACGTTGACCTCCCGCCCCTCCCCCTCCAGGCGGCCGGCCGGCAGCTCCACGTGCTCGCGCTGCAGGGCGTCGTTCACATCGGAGACCGTGAGCCCTTTCTCGTCGAGCCGCGAGGCGTCCACCCATATCCGGACGTTCCTGTCGAGGTATCCGCCCATCGTGATCTCGCCGACGCCCGGAACTGTCTGGAGCTTCTCCTTGACCCGGTAACGCGCGTAGTCGGCGAGCACGCGCTGCGGGAATGGGCCCGAGAGACCGATCCACATGATCGGCTGGTCCTCGGGATTGGTCTTCGAGATGACGGGCGGGTCGATGTCGCGCGGCAGCCGCTGCTGGGATTGCGATACCTTCGTCTGGACGTCCTGCAGCGCCAGATCCACGTCGCGAGAGAGGTCGAGCTCGACGGTGATCGACCCGCTTCCCTGGCGCGACGACGACGTGATCGACTTGACGCCTTCGACCTGCACCAGCGCCTCCTCCAGGATCTCGATGACGTCGTTCTCGATGATCTCCGGTGCCGCTCCTTCCCACGTCACGCCGACGGAGATCGTGGGGAAGTCGACGTCCGGGAACTGGCTGATGCCGATCCGCGAGGCGGCGACGCCGCCGAAGACGACCGTCGCGGCCATCAGCATCCAGGCGAAGACCGGCTTTTCGATGCAGGCGTCGGTCAGCTTCATCGCGTTGCTCCGGCAGCGGCGGCCGAGGAGGCTCCCGCCCCCTCGCCGGCGCGAGTGACCTTCACTTTCACTCCTTCTCGGAGGGCCTCGCCGCCGCGCACGACGAGCTGTTCTCCCGGTTTGACGCCCGACCGCACCTCGACGCGGCCGTCGGCGGTCCGCAGACCCAGCGTAAGCTCGCGCTCGCGAGCGACATCCCCCTCGACGACGTACGCGAGGAACCCGCGCTCGCTCGGCCGGACGGCCGTCTGCGGGATCACCGGCGACTCCGCCGAGGAGCCCACGGGTACGGTGACCTGTGCAAAGGATCCCGGCCGCAGCTCGAGGCGGCGTTCGTCGTCGATCTGCGCGGTGATCGCGACCATCCGGGACGTGGAATCCGCCGACGCGGCGACGTGGGTCAGGGTCGCCGTGTACTGGCGATCCGCCTCCCGCACGTTGAACTTCGCGCGCATTCCGGGACGGATCCGAGCGGCGTCCTGCTCGGGAACCTGGAACCGTAGCAGCAGCGGCTCCCGCCGCACGAGCGTCGCGAGGGTCACGCCGGGCTGTACGTACTGCCCCGTCTGGACGTTTCGCGTCTGGATGACGCCGGCGGCCGGGGCCCGCACGAATGCCTCCCGGAGGTTCAGCTCCGCGAGGTCGAGGCCCGACCGGGCCTGGGCGACCTCCGCCTTCGCGGTGAAGACGCGCGTGCGCCAGGCGTCGAGATCCTCCTCTTTCACGAGTGCCGGGTTCTTCGCGTTGACGGCTTCACGCCGGCTGAGCCCGGTTCGGGCCTCCGCCTCGGCCGCCTGCGCCTTCTCGAGCGTCGCGCGGGCGGACCGGACCGCGAGGCGGTATCGCTCCGGCTCGATCTCGACCAGGAGCGTTCCCGGTGCGACGAGGTTGCCCTCGGCGAAGTGGATCCGGTCGATCGCGCCGGGCACCCGCGAGGTGATCGCGACGCGCTCGAACGCCTCGACCGATCCGACGGCCGACACGGCGTATTCGACCGATCGCGCTTCGACCGGTTCGACCTCGACGGGAAACTCGATCTGTCCCCGTCCGCGCCCGCCGCCTCCCTCCTGCGCCGGCGACCCGGCCTTTTTCGAGCAGCCGAGAGGAAGGAGCGCGATGAGAAAACCCACCGCGGCGGCGCGCGCCCCGAGCTTTCGGCTCGTCACGGCGAAGGCCGCCCCGCGTCGGGCTCGCCGCTCTCCCGCCGGGGGAGAGCCGCGGAGCCGGAGCTGGATTCCGCCGCCGAAGCAGATGCGGCGGGCCACCGGCCGAGTGCCCGGGAGAGCGAAAGCCGCGCGATCCCGAGCGCGAACCGCTGGCGTGCGAGTTCGGCGTCGGCCTCGAACGCGGAAACCGTCGCGTCCGCCTGCTCGAGAGCGGTCGCGAGGCCTTCGGAGTAGCGGACGTGGACCTCCCGCGCGTTCTGCTCCGCCACCCGGGCGCGCACCTCCGCCTGCTCGAGCGACGCCCGGGCGGTCGCCAGGTCCGTCCGCGCAGTGCGGATGTCGAGGCCGATCCGCCGGCGCAGCGCCTCGGCGTCCAACAGGGCTTCGCGGTACTCCGCGCGCCGCGCCGCGGCTTCCGCGTACCGCACGCCGCCGTCGAAGATCTCCCAGTTGAGAAGCGCCGCGACGTTCCAGTCCCGCTCGCGGCCCGAGAGCCCCGCCTCGTTCGTCGCGCGATACGTTCCGCGCAGCGTCAGCGTCGGTATCGCTCTCAGCGTCGGCTCGAGCGACAGGAGGCGCAGCGACTCGGCCCGGAGAGTGAGCTCGCGGAGGTCCGCCCGCGCATCCTGTGCGATCCGTTCGAGGTCCTCGGGACTCGCGGACTCCACGGGCTCGGCCGGGGGCTCCGCGAGCGGCCGGTCGACGGGCTCGGCGATGAGGTATCCGAGCGAAAGACGGGAGCTCACGACGGCATTCTCCGCCTGCGTGAGCGCGAGCTGCGCTGTCGCGAGCTCGAGCTCGGCTCGGGTCAGGTCGTTGGAAGACGCGAGCCCGGCCTCGAGCCTCGTCCGCGCGTCGGAGACCGTCGCCTGCGCGACCCCGATGCGACGACTCGCGGCGCCGCGAAGCTGCTCGGCCGAGAGGACCGCGAAAAAGCTCGACGCAACGTCGAACGCGAGGGCCCGACGGATCTCCGCGGAGGCGTTCTCCTGCGCCTCGAGGTTGCGGGTGGCGCTGCGCGCGACTGGAAACGCCCGCACGTCGAGGAGATCCACGTCGACCGTTGCGACCCCCGAGAAGGCGTCGAGTGCCTGCACGATGATCTCTTCGTCATCGACCGTACGGGTGACCTCCCGGGACCGGCGCGTGTAGGTTCCGTCGAACGAGAGGTCGGGCAGGAGCGTCGAGTAAGCCTGACGCCGCAGCGCCCGGGCGCGCACGACGCGGGCGGCCGCGATGCCGGAGAGCTCGTTGTTCCGGGTGGCGAGGGCGAGCGCTTCCGAAAGGGTCAGCGGGGATCCGCCCGGAGGCTGCTGGAGCGATGCGGCGGGCTCGATCGCGCGTCCCGGCGCCGGAGCGACGGCGAGAAGAGCGAGAAGCGCGAGAGCGGGCGTCCCTTTTCGCTCTGTCCGAGCGAAACGAAGTCTGTCCCGGCCTGGCCGATTCGAGTCCAAGACCCCTCCGTTCGTTTGCAGAACGGAATCTTAGACCGGTCCATGCCCGGTTCCGGGACACGCAGCCGGTTGGGTGGAGGCGCCGGGGATAGACTGCCGCAATGACGCCGCGACGCTGGATCGAGTATCTGGCGGCGATCCTGGCCGGGAACGCGCTCTACTTTCTCGTGCTGTTTCCCGACCTTCCGCCGGCGCTTCAGCACCGCGCACCGACGCCCGATCAGACCATTCCGATCCACCTCGACCTCGGTCTCCTCCTCGATTTCGTGCTCTGTGTGGTGGTCTACGGCGTCATCCGGATGGCGAGCCGCCATGCGCAGCGCTGGAACGAGCGCGACTTTCGATTGCGGCAGTCGCTGCGAGACCGCCAGCCCAGGGACTGACAGCGGAGCCCCGGCGCGTCGTTTCCCGCTTCCGTCTACCGCCGACCGAGAAAAAGAATGAGTGCGACTCCGAAGAGGATGCAGTAGACGGCGAACCAGTGGAGTCGCTTCGCGATGACGACCCGGATCAACCATCCGATCGCGAAGTAGCCGACGATGCCGGCCATCAGGGCGCCCGCGACGTACTTCGCGAAATCCGATCCGCTGAAGAAGGCCACGCCTCGCTCCCGCCAGGCGCTCGCGAGCTCCAGGACCGACGCACCGAGCACGGCCGGCAGGAGCAGAAGGAACGAGAAGGTCACTGCCCACCGCCGCGAGAGACCGACGAGCAAGGCGAAGGCGATGGTCGTCGCGGAGCGCGAGAGGCCGGGCAGGACCGCGAGCCCCTGGACGATGCCGATCAGGATGGCGTCCCAGACGGTCGTGGAAGAACGATCACGCCCCCGGTCCCGGGCGAAGAGCGACAGCAGCAGGCAGAGGCCGGTCGCGATCTCCATCGCGCCGATGAATCGCGGGTCCTGCTTCGACTCCTCCACCGCGCGCTTCAGGAGGAGACCGACGATCCCGGTCGGGATCGTCGCCGCGACGACCAGCACGACGAGTCTCCACGAGAAGCTGCGCGCCTGCGGGTCGGGAGACCAGAGTCCGTTCCACTCGTCCGCGAGGGTCCGTCGAAAGAAAACGACGACCGCCGCGAGAGTCCCGACGTGGACGATGACGTCGAACAGGATGCCGATCTGCGCGAAGTGCGGCAGCAGGATCTCGGCGGCGGACAGGTGCCCGTCGGACGAGACGGGAAGGAACTCGGTAAGCCCCTGGATGGTGCCGAGAAACAGCGCGTCGAACCAGGTCACGAGTCCGAACTCTTCATGGGCACCCGGACGGAACGACGGGCGTTGCCCTGGCACGCACGGACCTGTGTCGAAAGCACGCTGTGGATCCCGAAGACTACTTGTTCCCGCGAGAGATTTTTTTGCCAGGCGAGGAAGGCCGACGACGGCGATGCCGGAGCGCATCGCAGAGTAGGCCTGACGACGCATGGCGGAAACGTTCCCTTCGCGGGGGGCACGTGTGTGCCCCCCGAACCCCCCGAATCCGCGGGACGGCCGGAGTGGCTCATGGAGAGTGCGGACTACACGATCACCGGAACGATCACGGGACGGATTCCGAACTCCCGCCGGCACGCCCTCTTCGCCGCGAGCGCGATCTCGGAGCGAAGCCACTCGACGTCCGAACGCTCTTCGGGAGTTGCGCCCTCCAGGACTCCGCGAGCCGCCCGGGAGACCTCGCTCGCGAGGCCGCTCTCGTCGCGCGCGACCCCGCGGGAGACCACCGCGATCTCGCGGCCCTGGACGAGGACGACGATGAAGCCTTCCTCCGCGAGCCGGCGGCGGTCGCGCACGACCTCGAGATCAACCATTTCGGGGCGCGAGTCGAGAAAGATCTTCCCCGTCGCGACCGCACCACGCTCGACTCGCAAACCGGAGAGCGACAGCGTCAGGCGGTCTCCGTTCTCGAGCAGCGGAACGCGGTCGGCCGGAATCCCTCGCTCGCGCGCGATCTCCGCGGCCGCAGCGAGCATCCGGGTCTCGCCGTGAACCGGAAGGACGGCGCGCGGCTCGGAGAGCGCGAGCCAGTCGCGAAGGTCTTCGCGATGCCCGTGTCCGGAGACGTGGATCGGAGGCTCGGTCTCGCGGAGCACGCGCGCGCCCCGCCGGACGAGGTGATCGATCACGCGGTTGACCGACCGCTCGTGGCCGGGAATCGTTCGCGCGGAGAAGAGGACCAGGTCGCCGCTGTCGAGCCGGACGTCCGCATGTTCGTCCAGAGCCAGCCGGTAGAGCGCCGAGAACGGCTCGCCCTGGCTTCCCCCCATCAGGCAGAGGACCTGCCGGCGCGGCATCTCCGCGAGCTCGGCGGCAGCAATCCTCGAATCGACGGAGAGCCGAAGGCGTCCGAACCTTTCGGCGATCTCCGCGACGTTTCGCATGCTGCGGCCGAGGATCGAGACTCGCCTTCCGAGGGCGATCGCCGCGTCCGCCGCCTGCGAGATCCTCGCGACGTGGCTCGAGAACGTGGTCAGAACGATTCGTCCGGGTGCATCCGCGAACGCCGCGGCGAGCCCGGCTCCCGCGACGCGCTCCGAGAGCGCGCGGCCCGGCCTCTCCGCGTTGGTCGAGTCGACCAGCGCGAGATCGATTCCGGCGGAGGCGGCGCGCGCGATCGCGCCGGAGTCCGTCGTCTCGCCGTCGGGCGGGTCCGGATCGAGCTTGAAGTCGCCGGAGTGAAGGAGCCGCCATCCCCCGGCCTCGATCAGGATGGCGGCGGAGTCGGGCACCGAGTGCGACACCCGGAAGAACGTGAGAGCGAAAGCGCCCGCCCGGAGCGATTCTCCGCGACGCACCTCGACCAGGCGCTCCGCCGGAAGGCCGGCTTCCTCGAGACGCCGGCGCGCCAGAGCGAGCGTGAACGGCAGCCCGTAGACGGGCGCTTCGCACCACTCCGCGAGCAGGGGCAGCGATCCGACGTGATCCTCGTGGCCGTGAGTCAGGACGATCGCATCGACTCGAACGTTGCGGAGAGGCGAAAGATCGGGCGCGATCCGATCGATTCCGGGGAACGTCTCGTCGGGAAAGGAAACGCCCGCGTCGACGACCAGATTCGAATCGCCGCTCGAAAGCCACAGCACGTTCCGGCCGAACTCGCCGAGTCCGCCGAGCGCGACGAGCGAGAGCTCCGTGCGGCCGCTCATCCGGCTCCCGCGGCCACGCCCGCAACCGGCAGACGCTTCGCGAGCGCGAGGTAATCGGCGAGGGAGAGCTCCTCCGCCCGCGTCTTCGGTCCGCGGCCCAGTTCATCGAGCGCTCGCTCGACTTCCGGCCGGCCGGCGACCGAGGACAGAGCGTTGACGAGCGTCTTCCGGCGGAACCGGAACCCGAGCGAGGCGAGAGAGAGCGCGCGCTCCCGCGCTTCCCGATCGAGAGCGGGCGTCCGCGGCAGGAGCTCGATGACGCTCGACGACACCCGCGGACGGGGACGGAACGCCCCCGGCGACAGGTCGAAGAGAACGCGGGCCCTCGCGAACGCCGCCGCGCGAACCGAGAGATAGCCGTATTCCGCCGACCCCGGCGCCGCGGCGAAGCGCCGCGCGACCTCCTTCTGGACGGTCGCGACGACGCGTCGGAACGTGCCCTCCTCCTCGATCGCGCGGACGAGGACGGGGGTCGCGACGTTGTACGGCAGGTTGGAGACGAAAACCGCCGGCGGCGTCCAGCCGGCCTCGGCGAGCCAGCCGGAAAAAGTCTTGTCGAGAACGTCGCCGCGGAGAATTCGGACGTTGCCGGCCGGAGCGAGCTCGCGCTCGAGCGCCTCCGCCCGCAGCGGATCGATCTCGACCGCGAGAACCCGCCCCGCGCGCTCGGAGAGTGGACGCGTGAGGGCGCCTTCACCGGGTCCGACCTCGAACGCGATGTCGCCGGGGCCCGCTCCCGACGCGTCGGCGATCCGGCGCGCGGTCTCGGGGCGGATCAGGAAGTGCTGGCCCCAGCGCTTGCGCGCCGGGATCACTCGATGCCCCGCCGCCGCAGGAAGAAGACCACCAGAGGTGGAACGAGCGCCATCATCCCGAGCGCCGCAAAGAACCAGAAATCGCTTCGGCCCGAGGTCGCATCGAAATTCATCCCCCAGAACCCGGTGATGAAATTCAGCGGAAGGAAGATGATCGAGATCACGGTCAGCTTCTTCACCACATCGGAAAGCCGGTTGTTCTGTTCGGCGAGCCGGTTGTTCTGGATCGACAGGAGCGCGTCGAGGAGGCCGGTCGCGAGCTCCCGATAGGTATCGATCGAGTCGGCGACCCGGATCAGGTGGTCGTAGATGTCCTGGAAGTAAGGGATCCGCGCGCGATCGAGGACCGGCGGATCCCGGCGAAGAAGGACGTTCACCGCGTCGCGGCCCGGCGCAACCACCTGGCGAAGCCGGACGAGGTCCTGCTTGAGCTCGAGAAGGCGCTCGACGTGCGTGGACTCGTAGTGCTGGAAAACGTCCTCCTCGAGGGCTCCACTGCGCTCTCCGATGTCGTCCAGAAACTCGAAATACTCGTCCACGATCGTATCGAGCACGTCGTAGAGCAGGCCGGTGACGTCCTTCTTCCCTGCTGTGCGGCAGAACCGGTCGTAGACCGCGTCCAGTATGGGAACTTCCGAGTCGTGGGTCACGATCAGGAAGTTCGGGCCGATGAAGAAGTCGATCTCCTGGAGCACCCAGTCTTCGTTCCCTCCCTCCGCGCCGACGCGGTAGAAGACGAGGAAGTACTGATCGCCGTAGATGTCGATCTTCGGGCGCTGGTGGCGGGTCCGGACGTCCTCGATCGCGAGCGGGTGGAACTGGAACTCCCGCTGCAGGGTGTCGAGCTCCTCGTCGTTCGGAGCGTGCAGGTCTGCGAAAAAGAACACGCCCTTGGGGGCCAGCCGAGCCGTGATCCCGTCGATCGGGACGTCCTCCCTTGCGCCTCTGGCGTCGAAGAGGACCGTTTTCGGCAGACGACGCTCGGCGGGTTTGACGCGATCGGCCCGGCCGACCTCCCCGGGATCCACCTCTCGGAGAAGCGCCACGAATCGAGCGTATCAAATGGTAGAATTGCGCGGTTACGGCGAATTCGGTGCTACAAGTTCACACGCTCGACAATCGCCGGCTCGAGAACTTCCTCGAGAGACACAAGGCCTACTACGCCTACACCGGCGAGATCGAGATCGACCGGTTCCTCCGAGAGATTCTCCAGAAGGCGAACGAGTTCGTCCCGTCGGAAGCCGGCTCGATCCTCCTCGACGACCCGATGACCAAGAACTCCGACGACCGCATGGAGAACGACCTGGTGTTCATCGCCACGTACGGAGCGCGGGCGGAAGCGCGCCTCAACCGGCGGATGAACGCGCGGATCGGGATCGTCGGCCATGTCTATGCGACCGGCATCGGATACATGACGGACGACGTCCTCTCCGATCCCTACTTCTATCCCACACTCGACCTTCCGGACGACTTCGAGACGCGCTCGGTCGTCTGCGTTCCCATCCGGATCGAGGCCGCGATTTGCGGGGTGCTGGAGCTCGTCAACAAGATCGGGCCCGGCGGCTTCCGCGAAAAGGACCGGCGTCTCCTCGAGATTTTCGCGGACTACGCGTCGATCTCGATCCAGAACCTCCTCGATGCGCGGCGCGCCTTCGAGGTCGCCAAGCGGGACGGACTGACCGGCCTCTTCAACGAGCGATACCTCCACCTTCGCCTGACGCAGGAGCTTTCGCGCATTTCGCGCGACGGGGGCGACCTCTCGGTCGTCTTCCTCGATCTCGACAACCTGAAGTCGGTCAACGACCGTCATGGGCACCTCGCCGGCAGCCAGGTGCTGCGCGAAGTGGGTTACCTCCTGCGCCGCACGGTGACGGACGAGCGCGCCACCCTGACCCGCTACGGCGGTGACGAGTTCGTCCTGATCCTGCCGGGGCACGACATGAAAGAGGGGATGGAGATCGCTCAGGCGATCCGAAACACGATTCGCTCCTCGACGTTTCTGTCACGGCCCTACGGTTTCAACGACCCCGCGTTGAATCTGCAGGGGGTGCTGACGGCGTCCCTCGGGGTGTCCTCGATCCGAGCCAACGCGACCGCGGGTGCGTCGGTCGAGCAGCAGAAGAACGAGCTCCTCCGGGCGGCGGACGCCGCTCTTTACCGCGCGAAGCAGCACGGCAAGGACCGCTGTGTCGGCGCGCGCGGCGAAGACAGCCGCTTTGCGACTGCACAGTCGGTCGCGGGAGGTGGGTAAGAGTCGGAAATCGGTAATCGAAAATCGGTAATCGAAAGCATCCGATCCTCATCTCGACTTCCGATTTCCGATTACCCGTTCCCGTCTGCTATCCTCTGCGGCTCGCATGACATCCATCAGCACCCGGCTCGACCTGTCACCAAAGGACGTCCTGGACGTTCTTTCCCGGCACATTCTGGTCGACGGCTACCACGTCGTGATGGACCTGGAACGCAGCCGCGGGTCCTACCTGTACGACGCCCGCAGCGACCGGTTGCTGCTCGATTTCGTCATGAATTTCGCGACGTACCCGGTCGGTTACAACCACCCGAAGACCGCCGAGCCCGAGTACC
>DASUAD010000136.1:0-2167 GCA_035763965.1 Thermoanaerobaculia bacterium
CTTCGTCGTGGTCCCTTCGCGCATGAGGTTCCCGGCCAGGTCGGCGAGCCAGACCTGGTTTGCCTTCTCGTAGGCGTTTCCGGCGAGGACGGCGAGCTCGATCGTCACCTTGGGCACGGTCCCGTACTCGACGAACGTCACTTCCAGGCCGTTGTCGAGCTTGAGCTCCGCGGGCGTCGGGACCCGGAAGTCCTTCGGCTGCCCTGCGGGCGGCGGAGACTGCTTCTGAGCGAGGAGCCCGGCGGCGGCGAGCGCCAGCGTCAGACCGGCGACGATGGATTTCGTTCTCATGACTTCTTCTCCGGAGCCGCGGCCGCGGGCTTCGCCGGGGCTTTCGGCTCGATCGTCAGAATGGTGCGGTTCGTCGGACGCAGGTACTCCTTCGCGGTCGAGAGCAGCAGCTCGGGGGTCACCCGCCGGAACTCCTCCTCGAGCCGGTTGATCCTGGCCGGATCGTCGTCGAAGAGCGCGAAGCTCGCGAGCACGTCCGCGCGGCCGAAACCGAAGAAGGCTTCGATCCCGTCGTAGATGTCGGATCGGACCTTCACGAGCGCGAGATCGAGGGCCGATCGGTCCACCGGCGCCGTCCGCAGGCGCTCGATCTCCGAGTCGATGACCTTCACGATCTGGTCGGGCGATTTGTCGGGGTCGTGGAAGAGCGACAGCGTCCAGAGCGTCGGACCGTTGATGTTGAACATGTGTCCCAGCAGGTTGATCCCCCCGCTCACTTCGCCGGTCAGCCCGTTCTTCTGGACCAGAGCCTCGTGGAGCCGGCTGTCCTTGCCCTGCAGGAGGATCTGGTCGAGCAGCCCCATCGCGTAGTACTCCGGCGTATTACGCTTCGGGACGTGATAACCCACGGCGAGCGCCGGACGCTTGGCGAGCGGATCGGGTTTCGAGGCGCGCTTCTCCTTTTCCTGCCGCGGCTCCGAGATGTCGGGGGTCGCGGGGCGCGGCGACGACGGGATCGCGGAGTAGTACTTCTCGATCCACTTGCGCGTCTGGGCGGGATCGAAGTCTCCCACGACCACGAGCGCGGCGTTGTTCGGCGCGTAATAGGTCTGGAAGAACTTCTTGACGTCCTCGAGAGTCGCGGCGTCGAGGTCTTTCAGGTCGCCGTAGAAGTTGTGGGCGTTGTACCAGTTCGTGTTCGCGTACTGCGGGAGGTCGAGCCACGGGAAGCCGCCGTACGGGCGGTTCAGGACGTTCACCCGAACCTCGTTCTTGACGACGCCCTGCTGGTTGGTGAGGTTCTCCTGGGTGATCGAGAGGCCGCGCATCCGGTCCGCCTCGGCCCAGAGGATCGTCTCCAGCGTGTGGGCCGGGATGATCTGGAAGTAGTTCGTGAAATCGAACCGGGTCGAGCCGTTCAAGACCCCGCCGTTGGACTGGACGAGGTTGACGAACCCCATCTTGCCGAGGTTCTCCGACCCCTGGAACATCATGTGCTCGAAGAGGTGGGCGAACCCGGTCCTGTCGCGCGGCTCGATGCGGAACCCGATGTTGTAGTAGACGGCGACGACCGCCGTCGGCGCGGTCGTGTCGCGCGAGAGGACGACCTTCAACCCGTTGGGAAGCTTGAAGTAATCGACCGGGACCTGGAACCCGGACGCGGTTGCGGCCGGGGCCGCGGCGGCGGCCGGAGCCGGCTCGGGTCCTCCCGGAGGTGACGCCATGGTCGGCGATGCCGCGATGGCGAGGCCGAAGAGGCTCACGGAAAGGAGTCGGGGCAGGGTCTTCATCGGGTCCTCCTGAGGGAAGCGAGACTCTATCCGTACGAAGGCGCGAAGGAAAGGTTCAGGGGACGGGTCGGCGCCCGGACGGGACTTCGTTCGCCGCGGCGCGGACGTCTTCGAGCGCGTCCCGCATCCGATCGAGGTGCGTGCGAAACGAGAGGACGCAGATCCGCAGCGCGAACCGGTCTCCGAGCATCGTGCCCGTCAGGTACACGCGCCGACGGGCGTTGATCGCCGCCAGAAAGGCGCGATTCAAGTCGTTCGCGTCCTCGGCGTCTCGCCCCTCGGGCGCGAGGCGGAAAGCCACGATCGAGAGCTGAGGCTCCGCGAGGATCTCGACCCCCGGGACCTTCCGCAGCTCTTCGGTCGCCCAGCGCGCGAGGTCGAGCTTCTCCTGGAGGTTCCGACGGAAGACGCCGATCCCGTGCATC
>DASUAD010000137.1:0-2932 GCA_035763965.1 Thermoanaerobaculia bacterium
CGCGAAGGTACGACCGGTCGATCCGGAGGCCTACGACGCTTACCTCAAGGGCCGGTTTTACTGGTCCAAGTTCACGGGCGAGGACTATCAGACCTCGATCGAGTTCTTTCAGAAGGCAATCGACAAGGACCCCACTTACGCGCCGGCCTATGCTGGGTTGGCGCACGCGTACCGGGCCCTGGCCTTCGAGGGTCTGATACCGCCCGGCGAGGGACTGCCCAGGGCCGAGTCCGCCACGCGGAAAGCTCAGGCTCTGGACGACACGCTGTCGGAGGTGCACTTTGCGGTCGGAGTGAACCGCATGGCGAGATGGGATCACGCGTCCTGCCTGGACGAGTTGCGAAAGGCGCTCGCCTCCAGCCCGCATGACGCGCTGATTCGGCGCTTCTACGCGCAGGCGTTCAGTCGACTCGGGCGTTGGGAAGAAGCCATCGCCGAAGGGAAACGCGCGCATGATCTCGACCCGCTTTCCGTCGAGACGAATCGGGCGCTCGGTTCGATCTTCTACTTCGCGGGACGGTACGAGGAGGCCATCGATCAATACAGAAAGACGATCGAGCTCGATCCGAAGGACGCCCGGCTCTACGATTTCCTGGCCGACGTGTACGCGCGCAACCGCATGTACCCGGAAGCGATCGCCGCACAACAGAAGTACCTTTCCCTCTCGGGGGACGAGGAGGCCGCGGAGGAGCTGGGCCGCGACTTCGCCAGCTCCGGGTATCCTGCCGCGATGGAGGCGCTCTACCGGAAGACCCTTGCGTTTCTCGAGGAGGCCGCCAAGTACGCGTACGTCTCGTCCGTCCATTTCGCCGTGCTGCACGCGAAGCTCGGTCAGAACGACAAAGCCTTCGCGTGGCTCGAGAAGGCGTTCCAAGAGCGTCAGCCATGGCTCGGCCAGCTGCGCGTCGACCCTCAGTTCGAGCCGCTGCGGTCCGACCCACGTTTTGCCGACCTCATCGCGCGGGTCGAGCAGGTCGGGCGGAGTACCGCAAGTCGCAACCGCTGAGAAACGCGGGAGGTTTCGGTGCCGCATCCGCCGTCCGGCCGCTCTCGACGACCATCACTCTGGCGCGGTGAGCGCCGGCTTAGTCAAAACCTATTTGACACATTCTCGGTAGGGGCGTAGACCTGCATTCGCGGAATCAAGGAGAAGCAATGCGCAAGTCATTGGTGGCTCTCGGGGCACTCGCTGGGATCCTTCTCGCCTCCGATTCGCTCGACGCCTGCGGAGATAAGCTGGTCCTGCTCGGTCGCGGGATCCGCTTCCAGCGAATGATCGCGACGAAGCATCCGGCGACCATCCTCGTCTATCTCAATCCGGGCTCCGGCATTTCCGCCGCCGACCGCGAATTCCAGCTGCGCTCTCTCCTGAAGCTCGCCGGCCACAAGCCTCGCTCGGTCGCGACCGCGACTGAACTCACCAAGGAGATCGGCTCTGGAACCTACGACCTGATTCTCGCGGATTACTCGGACGTGGCCGAATTGGAGAAGCAAATCCCCTCGGCGAAACCGAAGCCCGGACTGATTCCGGTCATGTACAACCCGAGCGCCGATCAGCGTGCCGCAGCTCAGAAGAAGTACAGCTGCCTGGTCACGCCGGCGAAGAAGAATTACGACCTGCTGAAGGTCATCGACCAGGCCATGGCGATCGGGCCGGACGGCTCAGCGCCGAGATGTCAGAAGACGCGAATCTGAAGTTCGGCCGTCCGGCTGCGCGCCGGCGGATTTCCCGGGCAGGGATCGCGCTCTTCCTCATCGCTTCTTCCGGTCTGGCGCAGGCATGGCTCGCGCCCGAGGGTGAGGCATCGTTCGGCCTGTCGTACCAGAACGTTTACACGCGCGATCACCTGTTTTCGGAAGGTGAGCGGCGCGATCGGGGCCACATCCGACTCAACACGATCGTCGTTGGTCTGACCTACAGTTTCACCGACCGTCTCGCAGCCGCCGCGAGTCTGCCCTATGTGATTGGCCGTTACGAGGGGCCGAATTCGAACAACGTTCCCGGACACGAGATCGTCGACGACGGCTCGTACCACGGCAACTTCACAGACCTGCGCCTGGATCTCCGCTACAACCTCGTGGAGGAGCCGGCGATGGTCACGCCGTTCGTCTCGGCAATCATTCCGACCTGGGACTACCCGACGTTTGGCCAGTCCGCACCGTCTTCGGGGCTCGAGCAGTATCTGGTGGGCGTCTCGGTGGGGCGCCGGCTCGACCCCATCCTCGAAGCCGGATTTGCGCAGCTGCGCTACTCGTACGCGTTCGTGGAAGAGGTGCGCGGGATCTCCCACGATCGGAGCAACGCGGATCTCGAGATCGGGTACTTTCTCACGCCGTCGCTCGGGATCTCCGTGACCGGCAGCTACCAGAAAACCCATGGAGGTCTCGACGTGCCCTTGCCGGGTACGCCGGCGGCCGACGCGTTCCGGGCGACTCCGTTCTTCGTGCACCGCGATCGACTCGCTCAGACCAACTACTTGAACGTGGGTGGAATCGTCAGCTATGCCCTGACGGGCAGCTTGGAGGTTTTCGCCGTATACCAGTCGACGGTCTGGGGAAGGAACTTTCACGCGGTTCAGCCGGGACTCGCGTTCGGGGTGAACTTCGGATTCTCACCGAGACGCGTGATCCGAAGCTTCGTCCGGAAGTCACCGACCGACGAACGCTCCAGCGGATAACGTGCGCACGTTCCGGCGTGCAGCCGCTCTTCTTCTTCCGTTCAAGGACCGACCTTCTCTCTCGCCGACGCGCGGAAGAACCATCGTGCGATCGTCGTGGTATTTCGATCGACACTCTGCCCGTACTCGAATTACTACAACGACCTCCTGAAGGAAATGACTGCTGAGTACGGTCGTAAGAACGTTCTCTTCGTTGCCGTCCACAGCGACCGTTGGGAGACGGAAGACGACATTCGCAATCACGCGGCCAAGTA
>DASUAD010000138.1:0-5778 GCA_035763965.1 Thermoanaerobaculia bacterium
GCGAGGCGGACCGCCCGTCGGTGGTTCTCACCTTCGAGCCGCACCCCCTCTCGGTGCTCCGCCCCGACCACGCGCCGCGTCGGCTCCAGACGCTGCGCCAGAAGGGGGAGGCGCTCGAGGCGATCGGTGTCGAAAACCTGCTGGTCATCCCGTTCACTCGGGACTTCTCGCTCACGGAACCGGAGGAATTCGTCCGCTCCATCCTGCGCGATCGGCTGGCCGTTTCCGAGGTATACCTCGGCAGCCACTTCGCGTTCGGACGGGGCAAGCGCGGCGACATCGCTCTCCTCTCGCGGATGGGCGCCGAGTGCGGGTTTCTCGCGTCGTCGGTGGACGAAGCGGTTTTCGAAGGGGAACCGATCTCCTCGACGCGGATCCGCCGCGCGATCGCGCGGGGCGACGTCACGAGCGCGAACGCCATGCTCGGTCGGGAGTACGAGATCGACGGGCTCGTCGCCCGGGGAGACAAGGTCGGACGCCGGATCGGCTATCCGACGATCAACCTGGAGCCGGAGAACGAGCTCCATCCCGCCGACGGCGTGTACGTGACGCAGATCTACATCCGATCGTTCGACCGGCGATTCGACTGCGTGACGAACATCGGCCGGCGGCCGACCGTTTACGAGGACTTCGCCACGGTGATCGAGACGTTCGTCCTGGATTTTTCGGCGAACGTGTACGGCGAGCGGGTCCGCCTCTTCTTCTTCGATCGGCTGCGGGAGGAGCGGCGGTTCCCGTCCGTTACGGCGCTTTCCGAGCAGATCGGAAAGGACATCGTGACGACCCGGGAATTCTTCGCACGGCGAGGGACCGGCGGGTAAGAGAATATGGCCATGAACGGTTCGGGCGGCCCTCGGGAGGCGTTCGGCTCTGCACGCGATCGCACACCCATGAAGGAACAGCCGGGCTCTCCGGCTCGCGCAGCTCACCGTCGTCGGCGCGCCGCCCCTCGTTTCGGAGCCGCCGGAATTTCCATCTCCTGATATCGGGGCAGTTCGGAACCGGGGCGCACAGGGCCATGAGGATTTCTCGTCGCGCTCTCTCCGGCGTGCTGCTCCTCCTCGCCGTCCCGGTCCCACCGGCGAACGGGGAGCCGGCCGACGAGGTGAGGGTCCCCGGCGGCGCCGAGGCCGTCCGGCGCCTGCTCGGCCTGGATCCGTCGCGCCCGCGCGAGTCCTTCTTCCTGGAAGTGCACCAGACGCTTCTCGCCGGCGCGGAGTGGAGTGCGACCTGGTCCCAGATCGAGCGCCGCCGCGCCCTGGTCGATTTCGTGGACGACCTGGCGGACTGGCGGAGGGAATTCGGTCGGAGCGTCGCGCTCTCCTTTTCTTCCCGCGAAAGCCTGCGGCGCACCCGGGACGTCCTCGAGTGGCTCGGATTCAACGCAAAGGAGCGCGGCGGGGAAATCGTCACGGAGTCCCGCGACGCCGCGCGCTCGGTGAGACGGCAGAATTTCTTCCAGGCCGTCGCGCTTCCCGCCCCCGTTCTGATGTCGAAGCTGCGCGCCGGCGAATCGGTCGTCGTCGCTCCGGCGGACGGTACGGCGCCGCTCCCGTTCGGCCTGTCGGCCTGGCGCGAGCTCCTCGGCAACCCCCGTCTGTCCGATGGCGACGTGTTTCTGGAGCTCGTCAAGAACGTCGGCGGCTCACGCCTTCTCGTGACGCTCCACGCGCTCGACTCCGAGACCCGCGACGGTCTGCGCGCCCTCGCGCGGTCCGGCAAGGGTTCGGTCCTCTTCGATGAAGACGTGCTGGATCGCCTCGCGCGGTTCCCGGGTGCGCTCGCTCTGTGGGGAGGTCAGCTCGTGCTCCCGGGCGGTCATGGCGCGGGACCGCTCTGGGCAGACGTGTTCGGCGTTGCCCCCGCCCGGACCGCGGCTTTCATCCGCGCTCTCTTCCACAAGGACGCCGGGCGGGGCGCTTACACCGTCGAGGTGTTCCAGCAGCTTCCGGACCGGCTGGCGCGTGCGCTTCTCTTCGGAGGATCCGCGGACGGCGACCGCCCGGTTGCGCGGATTCGGAAGCTGTACCGAGCGATCGAGCGGACGCGCGAGTCCGTCGAGCTCTCGCGCCGGGACCCGTACGACTTCGCACACCTCGCCCGGTTCCTCCGCGTCGGACCCGACGGAGAGATCGTTCTCCCACCGCTCGATCTCGACGGCGAGACGTTTCCGCGGGACGAAACGGAGCTCGCCGAGATCGTCTCCCGTTCGGCAGGGAAGGGCACTCCGCCCGAAGACGCGCTCGTCCGTCTCGTCCGCGGGGAAGACGGCGGCGGGGCGGACGCGGCCCGCTCGGCACGTCGGTTCATCGTCGTTTCGAGCCTCCTCGACGGGAGGCCGGAGCTCCAGGATCCCGGCGTCGTCGCCCTCCTTCTGCGGGGAGCCGACCGCTTCGGCGCCGCCTATGCCTTGTTCGAAGACGTGCCGTTCCAGGAACCCGCGCTCGCCCGGCGATATCTCTTCACGCTCGACCGCCTGGACCGGCGAAGGCCGTCGCGCGGTTCGGAGGTCGTTGCCGCTCTGTTCCAGTCCGCCGCCCAGCTCACCGCCACCGCGTATCGCGCGGGTTCGCTCGACGTGAAGGAGACCCGCGAGGTCTTCGGCGCCCTGCTCGACCAGCATCTCTTTCTCCGGCCCGATGGCGAGCCGGCGAAAGGCGAGGCGGACCTTTTCGCCTGGATCTCGACCCGGCTTCTTCCGGCGCTCGACGCGGGGGAGCGGCGCGCGCTCGCCCGGAATCCGGCGCCGGACGATCCCGACGCCGCGGCGGAAGATTCATCCGCGTCCGCGGATGCGAGTTCGATGGACGAGCGACTGACGCGCGCGCTCGTGGGCTTCCCGCCTCCCGCGATCTTCGAATGGGCCGGCGGGCACTACCGGTTCGATCCGGCGTCCGATGAAGTGTCCCGGAGACGGGAATTCCGCGGGAAGCAGCGCGCCGCTTCCCTGGAAGATCTCGCCGCGATTCAAGCCGCCCGGGAGACGCTCGTCGGCGCCGCGGCGCGCGGCGACGCGTCGGAGGTGCGGGCCGGCGTCGCGATCCTGCTCGACCGGCTCGAGCTCTCCGCGGAATCCGCGGGCGTCGGCCCGCGCGACGACGAACGCATCCTCGACGAGTACGAGCGCGCGCGGAACGCGCTCGACCGCGCGGCGGAGGTGTCGGGACCCGTGACCCGGGCGAAGTTCGAGGCCGACCTGGCGGACGTGGATACCGTGATCGCGGAACGACTCCTCGAGGCGCTGCTCGTGCACGTGTATGCGGCGGCGGCCGGCGACCCGGACGACCTTTACTTCGAGGATCCCGACTTCGTGCGCCGGCATTCGTTCCGGACGGTCGAGAAGGGCGGGCGGAGAGTCGAGTGGGCGTTCTCTCCCACTGCTCTGACTTCCGAGGTGACGGGGGGCGGCTCGCGCGTGAGCGGTTCCCTCTTCGGTCTCCCCGACGTCCTCGGACTGCTCCACGCGGACCAGATCACCTACGCGCCGAGCGCCTCGATCACGAACGAGAGCATACGATCGGGCCTCGTCGGATCGGTTCGTCGGGTTTCCGCGGCCCGGATGGATGACGACGCCCTGGTCTTCGTCACCGCGTCCTGCCGCGCGGCCGAGGAGCTCGCAACCGCGCTCGCCGCCAGCGAGCGTGGCGAGCGGTTCCGGATCTGGCGCGAGCTCGCGAAGGACCTCGTCCCGCGCTCGCGGCTGGCATCTCTCGCCGAGCTCGGTCAAAACGACGTCTCGCCCGCATCTCTCGCTCGGTTTCTTTCTCCGTCCGACCTGTACCGGATCGGTGCCCGTCTCGCCCGAGGTGGCGCCCCGGAGTCGGTCGCCCCACCCGAATCCGCGGCGGCTGCGAAGGAGGCACTCGCTCGCCTGGTCGCGCGTCACGGCGCAGTGGCCGCTCGGGAACGGATCGCGGAATTCGGGCCGCGCGCGGTCGCGTTCGCGGGCCGCCTGCACCTGACCGATCTCGATCTGCCGTCCTACGAGAGCCTTGCCGCCTACCGCACTCCCCAGCTCTTTGGAGACCGCCTCTACGACTGGAAGATCGTCGTGGCGCGGGCGGTCGCGGACGCGGGGTTGCCGGCCGTGATCGTCCCGCTCGTCCTTCCCCGGGCAGTGGATGAAATGATGAGGGATCTGCGGATGACTTTTCCTTACGACTGGAGCTCGATCGTGCGCCGTTCGAGCGCGTTCGGCGCGGTCGACGTTTCGCGGCTGCTCGAAGAGGAGCTGCAGGCGGGGCGACTGCTGCGCGACCACGCCCGCGACACGGAGGCTGGAAGCCGATGAGCCTGCGTCGACGCGTCCCCGGGCTCGCGCTTCTGCCCGTGCTCGCAGCCGGGCTCTCGCTCGGCCTTCAGTCGGCCGACACGGGATCGCAGGTGGAGCGTCCGTCGGTGCGACTCCTTTCGCCGTTCTCGACCGACTCGCCCGTCGGCGAGACCCGCATCGAGGCGGCCGTGACCGGATATCGAGACGGCGACGAGCTCGCGGTCTTCGCCGACGGGCGGAGGGTCGGGCGGATCGCGAATCCTCCCTGGACGATTTCGTGGGACGCGGGCGCCACACTGGGAGCGCACGAGGTCACGGTGGCGCTCGTGCGCGGAGGCCGGGAGGTCGCGACGGCGCACGTCCGGACGCGGAGCGTCGGATACACCTCGACGGCGAAGGCCGACGTCATCTCGATTGCGCCGATCGTCACCGACAAGAGCGGGCGATACGTCCCGGGCCTGACGGCCCGCAACTTTACCGTCCTGGACGACGGCGTGCCCCGACGCATCGAAACGTTCGATGCGACCGACTCGCCGCTCTCGGCCGTTCTCGTCCTCGACGTCTCCGGATCGATGCTCTACAAGATCGAAGAGGCGCGCCGCTCCGCGCACGCGTTCGTGGACGCGTTGAAGGCGGAGGACGAGGTCGCGCTCTTGACGTTCAACTCCACGGTGGTCGGATGGGTCCCATTCACGAGACAGCGCGAGCCGATTCACGCGGCGATCGACGCGACGCGTACGGAGGGGGAGACGGCCCTCTACGACGCGACCGGGCAGGCGCTCAAGAGGCTGAAGGCGACGAAGCGCCGCAAAGCGGTCATCCTGTTCACCGACGGCGAGGACAACCGCAGCCGTCTCTCGGTCGACCAGGTGATCGGGATCGCCCGGGCATCCGAGGTCTCGATCTACTCGATCGCCCAGGGACTGGACGAACGGACGACGCTGCGCGCGTTTCTCGACCAGCTCGCCGATCAGACAGGGGGGCGCTCCTATTTCATCGGCTCGATCGCGAAGCTCTCCGAGACGTTCCAGAAGATCCTGAAGGAGCTGAAGAGCCAGTATTTCCTGACGTATACGCCGAGGCCCGGGCTGCGGCCGCGGACCTGGCACCGCATCGAGGTCAAAGTCGACCGCAAGGACCTCGTCGTCCGCGCGCGCAAGGAATACTTCTTCAAGTAGGGGAAGAACGGAAAACGGCGGGCGCTCTCCGACGCCCTCCGATCGAGATTCAGAGGCTCACGCGATAGGAGAGCGAGACGTCGCGGCCCGGCAGCGGAGCGACGTCCTTCAGGAACGAGACGTGGTTTCGCGCCTCTTCGTCCGTGAGATTGGTTCAGGTCGTTGACCACGCCGCCGAAGAAGGGGCGATATCCGACGGCCGGTTCGAGGAGCGTAGCTTTCTGTCGGGTTCATCAGGGGTCGAGCTCGAAGATCTTCAGTATCGCGTGCAGGTGCGAGGCGGTCGAAAACGGGTTGTGCCGGGTCACGAACTCTTCGGAGGGAGCT
>DASUAD010000139.1:0-5954 GCA_035763965.1 Thermoanaerobaculia bacterium
GCTGCGACCGTCGAGGAGAGGTACGCCGCCTGAGCATGCGGTGGTGCTAAGCTCCCCGCAAAGTTTCGGAGGATGGCAATGAGACGATTTCTCCTCTCCGCGGGGTTTCTCACCGTCTTCTTCGCGGCGATCGGGGGCGCACAGGTCGTCCAGGCACCCTATGACGCGAGCTACACCCTCACGAACCTGGGTTCGGTCCCCGGGCTGCCGACCCCGTACGGCGGTCTCGATTTTCTTCCTTCGAACTCGAACGTCATCGTGATCGGAGGCGCGGCGAACACGGCGCCGGGAGCTCTCTACTCGATCGGCGTCACCCGCGGCGCCGGAAACCACATCACCGGTTTCGCGGGCTCGGCCGCGCTCTTCTCGGAAGGGCAGAACAACGACGGCGGCGTCAAGTTCGGCCCGGCCGGAGTCCTCTTCTATACGCGCTACCCGATCAACCAGATCGGCCAGATCGAGCCGGGAAGCACCGTCAACGACAGAATCATCGATTTGAGCCCGCTCGGATTCTCATCTTCCGTCGGGGCCCTCAACTTCGTTCCCGCGGGATCGCCGGGCACGGGGCAGCTCAAGGTCGTGGTCTACAACACCGGAAACTGGTACACGGCGAACTATGCCCCGGACGGCATGGGCACGTTCGACATCACGGCGCCCGTGTTGAACACGACGATCCCGGGAGGGCCGGAGGGTTTCGTGTACGTTCCACCGGGCTCGCCGGTCTTTCCCGCCAACAGCCTGCTCGTGTCCGAGTACGGAGCGGGTGTCGTCAGCACCTATCAGGTGGACGGCTCGGGCAATCCCAGCCTGCCCACCCGGGCTGTCTTCGTCGCGGGTTTGACCGGAGCCGAAGGCGCGGTGATCGATCCGGTCACCGGCGATTTCCTGTTCTCGACTTTCGGAGGCGGAAACCAGGTCATCGTCGTGCAGGGGTTCGCGATTCCAGTCGGTGAGACGCCGACTCCCACGCCGACGGGACCGGCGGCAACGCCGACTCCCACGCCGACCGGGCCGGCGGCGACGGCCACGCCGACGGCGACGACGACTCCGACGTTCGCGGCCGTTTCCGCGGTCGTTCCGACGTTGTCCTTTCCGATGCTCGGCCTGCTGGGTCTGCTTCTCGCGGGCGCGGCGTTCTGGATGATTCTCCGGAGGAGCTGAGTCCGGGCCGGCCGCCTTCGTTCGTCGTCCGACCTCGACGAGGTGTCACGATCAACGGGGCGATTGCCGCGGGGCGGAGAGTGAAGGTCGAATACACGAAGAGCGAAGGGAAGGAGCACGTCACCGTCCTGTCGCTCGTCGCGCCCGAGAAGAAGAAATAGGCGCCGCGGCTCAGCGAGCCGAGAGGTCGGTCTTGGTGAGCCGCCGCGCCGCCGCGATGAGCGTTTCTTCCCTTTTCGCGAAGTTGAAGCGCGCCCGGGTTCTGCCCCCCCCGCGCGCATAGAAGCTCGAACCGGGCACCGCGACGACGCCCGCCCGGCGGGCGAGGAATTCGACGAACGCCCGGTCGTCGTGCCAGCCGAGCGGCGCCGCGTCCGCCATCACGTAGTAGGCCCCCTGGGGCGGGGTGAAAGCGAAACCCGCGCGCTCGAGCGCGGTGAGAAGGATGTCTCGCCGCGCAGCGTACGTCCGGCGCATCCGCCTGTAATAAGTCTCCGGGAGCGCGAGCGCCGTCCGTCCCGCCTCCTGAAACGGCGCGGGAGCGCAGATCGTCAGGTAGTCGTGCACCTTGCGGATTCGAGAGGTGAGCGGCGGCGCGGCGATTGCCCAGCCGATCCGCCAGCCCGTCACCGCGTAACTCTTGCCGAGGCCCGAAAGAGTGACGGTCCGGTCCTCCATTCCCGGGAGCGAAGCGAGCGAAACGTGGCGGTTGTCGTCGAACCAGATGTGCTCGTAGATCTCGTCGACGACCGCGATCACGCCGTCGCGGGAGCAGATACGCGCGATCTCCGCCAGTTCGCCGACGGTGAGGACGCGGCCGGACGGGTTGCCCGGCGTGTTGAGCAGCAGGAGCCGAGTCTTCGCGCGGATCGCTTTCGCGAGCGCGTCGAGGTCGAGGGAGTAGTCCGGCTCCCGGAGCGGCACGAAGCGCGGCCGCACGCCGGCGAGCACGCACGCGGGGAGGTAGTTCTCGTACCATGGTTCGAGGATCACCGCTTCGTCGCCGGGCTCGGTCAGCGCGAGGATCGCCGCGACTTCCGCCTCCGAGACGCCGCACGTGATCGTGATCTCGGTTTCGGGATCCGGGTTCATGGAGTTGAACCGCGCCGACTTCGCGGCGACGGCCTGCCGGAACTCGGGCGATCCCCACGTGAACGAGTACTGGTGCGCCCCGGGCTCCTCGATCGCCCGCGCGAGTGCGGCGACCAACTCGGAAGTCGGCTCGAAGTCGGGCAGTCCCTGCGCGAGGTTGATCCCGCCGACCTCCGCACCGAATCGGCTCATCTCGCGAATCACCGACTCGCCGAAACCGTCGGTGCGGCGCGAGAGCGCGGGCGCGCGACGTCGCGGCGGGGCTCGTCGTCGGGAAGCCTTCACGGCGGTTAGACTACCCGCCATTGCCAGCCGGAGCACGAGATCCCTCGCGGAGCCTCTGCGGAGCGGGGAGATGACGACGATTTCGTCGGGCCTGCACCGGAAGCTCACGCTCGTCGAGTACTTCACGTTCGGGTTCGGGACGATGGTCGGAGTCGGCTGGGTCGTCCTGATCGACGACTGGATCGGCCGCGGCGGACCGGCCGGCGCGGCGCTCGGGTTCCTCGCCGGGGGCATCCTGTTGCTGCCGATCGCGCGGACCTATGGCCGGCTGGTGGCGCGGTTTCCGGACGCCGGAGCGGAGATCGCATATGCCGAGCGCGTCTTCCCGGCCCCCGCGGCGTTCGCGGCCGCGTGGACGATGGTGCTGTCTTACGCGATCGTCTGTCCCTGGGAGGCGGCCGCCGTCGGCAACCTTCTCGCGCGCGTCTTCCCTTCTCTGAACTCGCTTCCTCTCTACGAGGTTGCCGGCCGGACGATCTTTGCGCCGCGGCTCGCGCTGGGCCTGGCGCTGACGGCCCTCCTCGCCTGGGTCAACGACCGCGGGGTGCGCCTCTCCGGCGCGTTTCAGGACGCGACCACGTTCGGCCTGCTCGCGCTCTTCGCGATCTTTGCGGCGCTCGCTTTCGCCCGCGGCGACCCGGCGAATCTCGCACCGCCGTTCGCCCGCACGGGCTCGGCAGGGACATGGCTCTCGATCCTTCTCGTGGTCCAGATCGTGCCGTATTTCATGACGGGTTTCGAGTCGGTGGGGAAGGAGGCGGAAGAGGCACGCCCGGACTTTCGCGTCGAACGTTTTTCCCACGCAATCACCCTCGCGGCCGTCTGCGGGTTCCTCTTCTACGCCACGATCATCCTCGCGGTCGCGTGGATCTTCCCCTGGCGGGATCTGGTCGCGGGGCACCTCGGGACCGAGGCCGCGTTCGCGCGCGCGTTCCGTTCACCCGTTCTCGCACGGCTCGTCGTCTTCGCGGCGTTCCTCTCGCTCGTGAAGGTCTTCAACGGCAACTTCGTCGCCGCGACGCGGATGCTCTACGGCATCGCCCGGCGGGGCCTCGTCCATCCCTCTCTCGCCCGCGTCCACCCCCTGCACGGAACGCCGCGCCGCGCCATCCTTCTCATGTCGCTTCTTTCCGCCGCCGGAGCGCTTCTCGGAGACGCCGTCCTCGTCCCGATCTCGGAGGTCGGTTCGCTCGCGGTCGGCGTGGGGTGGCTGTCGAGCTGCGTCTGCCTCCTCGTCCTCGAGAGGTCCGGGTCCGGGGCCAGGCGTCGCGGGAGACGCGGGACCCGGATGGCCGCTGCGGGCGCGCTTGTCGCGGGCGCGATCATCGCGATGAAAGTCCTGCCGTTCGTTCCGGGCAGCTTCACCCGCTGGGAGTGGACCGCGTTCGCGACGTGGTGCGCCCTCGGTTTCGGCTTCTGGCTGTCGAGGCGTCGCGCTCCGACTCCCACGTCGAGCGGGAGCGCGGCATGGGACTGATCCCGCTCGTCGTTCTCGTCCCGTTGCTCCTCGCCGTCGTTCCCGTCTGGCGCTACAGCCGCGGGTGGGGCTGGTGGCCGGCCGGAATCCTCGGGGTGATCGTGCTCGTCCTGATTCTGCTGATCCTCGCCCGCCCCGGTTGACGGAGCTTTTCGTCTGGCACCCGATTGGCACGACCGCCCGGGTGTGGCGCAGCCGTTGCGTGTCCTCTTCCGGTGTCTTGTCGCAGCGTCCCTCGCGGCCCTGCCCGCCGGGGTCTTCTCCGAAATCGCCGAGCGGACGGACCGTTCGCTCCCGATCGAGCGGCTCCGGTTCAACAAGCTCGCGAACTCGACTCTCACGAGCCGGGCAATCGACGGGAACGTCGCCGTGCCCCAGTGGCTGACCGTCGCGGGCGCCGGCAATACGACGCCGATCGAAGTCACCACTCCGATCGCGCACGGTCTCGCGACCGGCGACGAAGTGCTGGTCAAGGGGGTGCTCGGCAACGTCGCGGCCAACGGCTGGTGGACGGTGACGGCGACGGGCGAGCGCACGTTCACGCTCGACGGGTCGTCGGGCGGCGGCGAGTACGCCGGAGGCGGCTCGATCTTTCCGGCCGCCGGACAGCCGCCTTCTCCGGGCACGCGCGACGGTGCGGGATCTCTTCCGTGGACTCCGTGGTTCTCCGCCCCGGCGGTCGCCCGCGAGACGGAGTTCTTCCAGCCGACGGGTGAGGTCTACACCTTTCCCGAAATTCCGCCCGTGAACAGCTTCCTGTCGCAGGAGATCGACGGTTCGCTCTTCGAGCCCGGCCAGAACCTCTGCCTATCGATCGAAGCGCGCATGCCCGAGGCGGCGATCGGCGATCAAAGACTGAAGATCCTCGTGACCGCCGTGCTCGGAAGTACGCGCGTCTACTCGGTCACCTTTCCCGCCTCGTTCGTGACCCCCGACTACCGGCGCTTCTCGCTGTGTTTCCGGCTCGACGACGGCGCGGTCCCGAGCGGAGGCGTGATGCGCGTCGAGTTCATCGACGAGCACCTCCGCGGAATTCCCAAACCGATGTACTGGGCCCGCCCGATGCTGAACGAAGGAATCGCTCCGGTCGACTGGACGCCGGAAGTCGAACCGATGACGCGGGTGCGCCGGTTCTACTGAGGCGGAGGCCGAGGGCGGCGCGAAGCCGACGCCGCGCCGATGGGGACGGCCGGCCGAAACCTCCTGAGGCCGAGCCGCTTGCGGGCTGGAAAGGTTTTTGCTCAAGCCCCGGCGGGAGAAGAACGATGAAGCTCAAAGCACAGAGATTGCTGCTGGCCGTTCTGCTCGGGGCGGGGCCCCTTCTCGCCATCGGCTGCGGGACGACCTATTCCACGCCTCCGCCCGATTACCCCTCCGGAGACATCGAGGGGTCGAGATACGAGACGATGCGGGTCCTCTCGGAGCGGCTCGTCGACCGTCTCGAAGGGTTGCGGGACGAGCTGCGGGCGACCCGGAACACTCCGGCGCAAACCCCCGAGCTCTCCGATCTCCTCGAGAGGGCGAGGCGCTTTCGCGACCGGATGCAGAACTACTCGAACCCGCCGCGGTACGTCGAGAGCGACGTGAACGAGCTCGACCGGCTCGCGCGCGACTACGATGCACGGACGCGCAACGTCTCCGCTTCGACCCGCGCCGTCGACTACTGGCGGGACGTCCAGGACATCATCGACCGCATGCGTCGGGTTCTCGCGGGCGAGAACGTCGACATTCCGCCGCGCGGACCGGGCTCGTCGTACCCGTATCCGTCTCCCACGCCCGGCTATCCGACGTATCCAACCGGCCCGTCCGGGAGCTACGGGTCCGTCCTCTCGGGCAGCGCTCTCGAAGATTTCCGGCGCAACGCTCACGAAGTGGTCGTGCGGGCCACGCTCGCCCGTGACGCCGCCGAGCGGGCGGGGGGCGCGTACACGGACTCCGC
>DASUAD010000140.1:0-2927 GCA_035763965.1 Thermoanaerobaculia bacterium
CTGGTACGACATGGCCGAGCCGGTGCCCGGTCCGACGACCGAACGGATGGCCGAGTACGCGAAGAAGTACCGAATGGCGATGGTCGTGCCGGTGTACGAGCGCGAGCAGGCGGGCGTGTACTACAACACCGCGGCGGTCTATGACGCCGACGGCCGCTACCTCGGCAAGTACCGCAAGAACCACATCCCGCACACGTCCGGATTCTGGGAGAAGTATTTCTTCAAACCGGGCAACCTCGGTTATCCGGTCTTCCCGACGCGCTATGCGAAGGTCGGCGTCTACATCTGTTATGACCGGCACTTCCCGGAGGGCGCGCGGCTCCTCGGCCTGAACGGCGCGGAGATCGTGTTCAATCCGTCGGCCACGGTGAAGGGGCTCTCGCAGTACCTCTGGAAGCTCGAGCAGCCGGCGCATGCCGTCGCGAACGGGTCCTTCATGGCGTGCAGCAACCGCGTGGGCGTCGAAGCGCCCTGGAACCTGGGCGAGTTCTACGGCTCGTCGTATTTCGTCGATCCACGCGGCAACTTCCTGGCCGTCGGCTCCGAGGACAAGGACGAGCTCGTCGTCGCGGAGATGGACCTCGACATGATCGAAGAGGTCCGGCGCGTGTGGCAGTTCTTCCGCGACCGGCGGCCGGAGACGTACCAGTCGATGGCCGAGATCCGCGCTTGAAGACCCTCATCCGCGGGGGAACGGTCGTGACGGCGACCGACCTGTACCGCGGCGACGTCCTCATCGAGGACGACAGGATCGCCGCCGTGAGTTGGGGACAGACCCCGTTTTCGGGTCAGACCCCGGACAGGACGATCGATGCGACGGGCAGGTACGTCATCCCCGGCGGCATCGACGTCCACACGCACCTCGACATGCCCTTCGGCGGAACGACGTCGGCCGACGACTTCGAATCCGGCACGATCGCGGCGGCGCACGGCGGGACGACCTCGATCGTGGATTTCGCGATCCAGTACCGCGGGCAGACGCTGAGGCACGCCCTCGACGCGTGGATGAAGAAGGCCGACGGCAAGGCGGCGATCGACTACGGCTTCCACATGATCGTCACCGAGCTGACCGACGCGGTCGAGAAGGAGATGGACGCGCTCGTGCGCGAGGGCGTGACGTCGTTCAAGCTCTTCATGGCGTACCCGGGCGTCTTCATGCTCGACGACGCGTCGATCTTCCGGGCGCTGCTCCGCACCGGAGAGAACGGCGGCACGATCTGCATGCACGCCGAGAACGGCGGCGTGATCGACGTCCTCGTGAAGAAAGCCCTCGCCGAGGGGAAGACCGCGCCGAAGTACCACGCGCTGACCCGGCCGGCGCGCGCCGAGGGCGAAGCGACTCACCGCGCGATCGCGCTGGCGGAAATCGCGGGCGTTCCGATCTACATCGTTCATCTCTCGGCGGCCGAAGCCCTCGAGATGGTCACGGAGGCGCGCGACCGCGGCCTGCCGGCCTATGCCGAGACGTGCCCGCAGTACCTCTTCCTCTCGTACGACAACTACGAGGAGCCCGGCTTCGACGGCGCGAAGTACGTCATGAGTCCGCCGCTCCGGCCGAAGGAGGCGCAGGACCGGCTGTGGCGCGGCCTCGCCGGCAACGACCTCCAGGCAGTTTCCACGGACCACTGCCCCTTCTGCATGAAGGAGCAGAAAGAGCTCGGGAAAGGCGACTTCTCGAAGATCCCCAACGGCGCGCCGGGGATCGAGACCCGCATGAGCCTCGTCTTCGACGGCGGCGTGCGCTCCGGAAAGATCTCGGTCAACCGGTGGGTCGAGCTGACGTCCACGTCGCCGGCGAAGATTTTCGGGCTCTTTCCGAGGAAGGGCACGATCGCGCCCGGCTCGGACGCGGACATCGTCGTCTTCGACCCGAACGGCAAGCAGACGCTGTCGGCCCGAACGCTACATATGAAAGTGGATTACAACCCCTACGAAGGCCGGGTGGTTACCGGAGTTTCTGACACAGTCATATCGCGGGGGAAAGTGATCGTCGAAGACGGGAAATTTGTCGGCCGACCGGGAGCCGGATCGTTCCTGAGACGGAACCCGAGGAGCTGATGGGCCCTCGTTTTGAAATCTCTGGGTGAAAATGGGGACAGATTTATTTTTCGAAGCGAAGGAGAAACGGGGACAAAAATAAATCTGTCCCCTTTTTGAAATGAGCACTGAGACCCGACACACCCGACCCACCTCCGACCTGACGAAGAGCGTCCGCGAGAAGCACAAGGAATACCTCTTCCCCGCGACGATCCAGTACTACCAGGAGCCGATCGTCGTCACGGAGGGGAAAGGGCTGCGCGTCAAGGACGCCGACGGCAACGAGTACCTCGACTTCTTCGGCGGGATTCTCACGGTTGCCGTCGGACACGCCAACGAAAAGGTCAACGCCGCAGTCAAGGCGCAGGTCGACCGGCTCTCGCACATCTCGACGCTGTACCCCACGCTCCCGGTTGTCGAGCTCGCCGAGCGGCTCGCGCGCCTCGCACCCGGCAAGCTGAAGTCGGTCTATTTCACCGCCTCGGGAACGGAGGCCGACGAGACCGCGGTGATGATGGCGGAGCTCTTCACGGGGCGATCGGAGATGATCGCGCTCCGCCACGGTTACTCCGGCCGCTCGATGCTCGCGCAGTCACTGACGGCGCAGTCGTCCTGGCGGGCGCTCCCGACGAAGATCGCCGGAGTCAAGCACGCCCCGACGCCGTACTGCTACCGCTGCCCCATGCACCTCGAGTACCCGTCGTGCGGGCTCGCGTGCGCCAAGGACATCGAGGACATCATCCGGACGACGACGACCGGGCGGATCTCGGCGTTCCTGGCCGAGCCGATCCAGGGCGTCGGAGGGTTCATCACGCCGCCCCCCGAGTACTTCGAGGCGGCGGTCGCGATCGTCCGCAAGTACGGCGGCGTGTTCATCTGCGACGAAGTCC
>DASUAD010000141.1:0-3263 GCA_035763965.1 Thermoanaerobaculia bacterium
GCTCTCGAAAGAGGAGTTCGAGACCGGCGTTGCCGCCGGAAAGCTCGGCCACGTCGGGCTCTCCGAGTCGGCGGCGATGACCGCGGTCGGCCTGGGCTTTCCAATCGACGAGATCTCCGAGACGATCGAGCCGGTGCTCGCAGACCGGGAGACCGACGGGGTCGCCCCCGGGCGGGTGCGGGGACTCCACCAGATCGCCCGCGTGCGCGCGGCGGGAGAGACGAAGGTCGAGCTGGACCTCACGATGGCCGTCGGCGAGAAAGGCTTCGACCGGATCGAGAGCCAGGGCGATCCGCCCGTCAACCTGACGGTCGATGGGGGCTTCCACGGCGACCGCGCCACGGTGGGTTGCGTCGTCAACGCGATCCCGTTTACCGTCGCCGCGCCGCCGGGCGTCCACACGGTCGTCACTCTCCCGCTCTTCGGCCTCCTGCCGCAGCGGTAGACCGGAAGAAGGAGTGTCGATGCCTGCGAAAGCCCGCACGCCCGAGGAGCTGCACCGTTTCTGGACGGAGTACTTCATTGCCGGGGACCTCGACCGGCTCGTCTCGCTTTACGAACCGAACGCCACCCTGGCGGCGCAGTCCGGGGCCTCGGTCACCGGCCGGCGGGCGATCCGCGAGGTGCTCGCGCGGTTCATCGCCCTGCGCCGCAAGTTCGAGATGGAAATCGGGCGCGCTCTGGTTTCGGGAGAGATCGCGCTTCTCGCCTCGTCGTGGAAGCTCGAAGGCGAGAGGCGCGGGGAGCCTTACGAGACGACCGGACGGACCGCCGACGTCGCCCGCCGGCAGCCCGACGGCTCGTGGCTCCTCGTCATCGAGAGCCCTTACGGCGAGGGGGCCTGACCGCGACTCCCGATCCCGCCGGCTCGATTCTCCTGACGGGCGCCACGGGCTACGTCGGTGGTCGTCTTCTCGCCGAGCTTTCGCGCCGCGGCTACCGGGTCCGATGTCTGGCGCGGCTGCCCGAGCGGCTCGCCGGCTCGATCGGCGACCGAACCGAGGTCGTGCGAGGGGACGTGCTCGATCCCGCTTCGCTCGCGCCGGCCTTCCGAGGCGTCGAGACCGCTTACTACCTCGTCCACTCGCTCGAGGCCGGTCACGACTTTGCCGCCCGCGATCTCGAGGCGGCTCGCAACTTCGCGGAGGCCGCGCGGAGCGCCGGCGTCGCCCGGATCGTGTACCTGGGAGGTCTCGGATCCGCCCGCGGCGAGCCGCTCTCCGAACATCTCCGGAGCCGCCAGGAGACGGGAGAGGCGCTCCGGGCCGGCGGTGTCCCCGTCGTCGAGTTTCGCGCTTCGGTCGTGCTCGGCGCCGGAAGCCTGTCGTTCGAGATGATCCGCGCACTCGTCGAGCGGCTGCCCGTGATGGTGTGGCCCCGCTGGGTGACTGTCAGGACGCAGCCGATCGGCATCGACGATGCCGTCGCGTACCTCGTCGCCGCGATCACGCTCGACGTTCCCGCCGGAGAGAGCCGGATCTACGAGATCGGCAGCCCGGACCGCGTGTCGTACGGCGACCTGATGCGGGAGTACGCTCGCCAGCGCGGGCTCCGCCGCGCGTTCGTTTCCGTTCCGGTGCTCACCCCGAAGCTTTCGAGCCTCTGGCTCCGCCTCGTGACCCCGCTCCAGGCGCGGGTCGGCCGCAAGCTGATCGAGGGAGTCCGCAACCCGACGGTCGTCTCCGAACACTCCGCGCTCGCGGACTTTCCGATCCGGCCTCTCGGGATTCGCGAGGCCATGGCGCGCGCGCTCGCGGAGGAAGCGTCTCGCGCGGCGAAAGCCCGGCGGTCCGTCCGCACACAGGTTCTCGAGCGGGAGCAGGAGATCCCCGCAGCGGCTCGCGAGGTCTTTGCCTTCTTCTCCGACCCGGGCAATCTCGCGCGGCTCACTCCGCCGGGTTTGCGCTTCCGGCTCGTCGGCCCGCCGCCCGCCGCGCTCCGGGCCGGCAGCCGGCTCGAGTACCGGATCCGGTGGACGTTCCTCCGGCTGCGCTGGGTCACGCGCATCACCCGGTGGGCTCCCGACGCCGAGTTCGAGGACGTTCAGGAGGAGGGACCGTACCGAATCTGGATTCACACGCACCGCTTCGAGGAAAGGAACCGGTGCGTTCTCATGCGCGACCGCGTCGAGTACGAGCTCCCCTTCGGAGCGCTCGGGCGTTTCGCCCAACGTCTCCTCGTCCGGCGACAGCTCGAAACGATCTTCGATTACCGACGAGGCGCGATCGAAGAGATCTTCCCCGGACGATGACCACGATCGTCCACTGGTTCCGCCGGGACCTGCGCGTCGAGGACAACACCTCTCTCGCGGCAGCCGCGCGCGACGCCGACCGGGTCGTGCCGGTGTTCGTGCTGGACGACCACTACGCGAGGGACCCGGACGTCGGCCCGGCTCGCTTCCGCTTTCTGCGCGAGAGCCTGGAGAATCTCGAGCGCACCCTCGCGGGCGCCGGGGGGCGTCTCGTCGTGCGCCGCGGTCCGGCTTCGCGCGCGCTGCCCGATCTCCTCGTGGAGACCGGCGCTTCCGCCGTCTATGCGAACCTCGAGATCGGGCCGTATCCGGAGCGTCGCGACCGCGAGGCGCGAGCCGCCGTCGAGGAGGCCGGCGCGAGGTTCCGCCTTTTCGCCGACGCGCTCCTGGTCGAGCCGGACTCGATCGCGACCGATGCCGGCGATCCCTACACGGTGTACTCCCCCTTCTCGCGCAAGTGGACGGCGGCGGAGAAGTCGCCGCCGTTCGCGGCGCCGCGGCGTCTCGCGACGCCGGAGCTTCCGGGCGTTCCGCTCGCGCGGGTCCGCGCGTGGCGTGACCTCGCGCCGTGCCCGAACTCGCCCCGCGGCGGCGAGTCCGAGGCGTCGCGTCTTCTCGCGGAATTCGCGGCGCACGGCCTCGGGCGCTACGCGTCGGACCGCGACTTCCCGGCGCGGGACGGCACCTCCCGCCTCTCGCCGCACCTGCACTTCGGCACGATCTCGCCGCGGACCGTTCTCGCGGCTGTCCGGAAGTCCGGCGCGCCCGCCCGCAAGTTCGAGCTCGAGCTCGCCTGGCGCGAGTTCTTCCACCACCTGCTCTTCCACTTCGGCAACGTCGCGCAGGAGAGCTTCCGGCCGGAGTTCCGGGACTTTCCGTGGCGGGAGAACCGGCTCGCGGTCGCGGCCTGGCAGGAAGGACGCACGGGCTACCCTCTCGTGGACGCGGCCATGCGGGAGCTCGCAACGACGCACTGGATGCACAACCGCGCGCGGATGGTGGTGGCATCCTT
>DASUAD010000142.1:0-10462 GCA_035763965.1 Thermoanaerobaculia bacterium
AGACCGGGCTGTACGTCTCCTTCGACGACGGCGGCTCGTGGCAGCCGATGCAGCTCAACCTTCCCGTCGTGCCGATCACCGATCTGGCGGTCAAGGAAAAGGACCTCGTGGTCGCGACCCAGGGAAGAGCCTTCTGGATTCTCGACGATCTGACGCCTCTCCACGAGTACACGCCCGGGTTCTCGAGCGAGCGCGTTCATCTCTTTCCGCCGCGGCCGGCCATACGCATGGAGGGGGGAGGATTCGACGAGGACGCGCCGTCGCGCGCGCTCGGAAAGAACCCGCCGAACGGGGTCGTGGTCTCGTACTGGTTGAAGGAAAAGCCGGCCGAGAAGGACGTCCTCATCGTCGAGATCCTGGAAGGCAACACTGTGCTTCGAAGCTACACGAATCAGAAAGACCCTGAAAGAGAGAAGGAGCAGACAGACATCGGTCTGCCTGACTCCGGCGACAAGCCACTCGAGCCGAAAGCCGGCTTGAACCGTCTCACGTGGGACATGCGGATCTTCCGGCCGGCGCTCGTGCCGAAGGCCGTCGTCTGGGGCGCGCGCGAGGGACCGCGAGTGGCGCCCGGGAGCTATTCGGTGAGGCTGAAGTTCGGCGGGCAGACGCTCGCCCAGGCGGTCACCGTCGTGCGCCATCCCGACGTCGCCGGGACCGACGAGGATCTGAAGACCCAGTTCCGGCTTCTCGCCGACATCCGCGATCGCGTCGAAGAGACGCACGACGCCGTCGCGAAGATCCGCGACGTCAAGACGCAGGTGCAGACGATCGGCGACCGCGCGGAGAAGCTCGGCAAGGGAACGGATCTGAAAGAGAAGGGCAGGGCGCTCTCGGACAGGCTCGGCGAGATCGAAAAGAAGCTGGTGAACCCGGACCTGAAGTCGAACCAGGACGTGCTGAACTTCCCGCCGGCGCTCGACCACCAGTTCGTCGGCCTCGCCTCGGTGGCATCCTCGGCGGACTTCAAGCCGACCGACGCGTCGTGGACTTACTACAAGGAGATCGCCGGCAAGCTGACGGCCCTGCTCGCGGAGCTCGACGGGGTCCTTTCGAAGGACCTCGCCGAGTTCAACGCGCTGGTGCAGAAATCGGAGATCCCCCCGGTCGTGGTCGTCCCCGGGAAGAAACCCGTCTAGCTGTCATCCGGTCGCGTCGAGAAGGGCGAGGAGCTTCCGCAGATCTTCGGGCACGGGAGCGACGATTTCCGTTTCGGCGTTCGTCGCCGGGTGCCGGAACCCGATCCGTTCGGCGTGGAGCGCCTGGCGGGGAAACTCGGCGAGGGCTCGCCGCAGCCCCGCATCACGGACCCGGTCGTACCGGGGACGTCCGTAGACCGGGTCGCCCACGACCGGCAGCCCCGCCGCCGCCAGGTGAACGCGGATCTGGTGCGTGCGGCCGGTCACGAGGCGGCAGCGCAAAAGCGCGAGCCCGAGCGCGGGCCACTCCCGCTCGATCGAGTACAGCGTTCGTGCTTCACGCGCGACCGGAGGCGCCGCCTCGCTCGGGCGGAACGCGCGCATCTTCTTGCGGTCGCGCGGGTCCCGGCCGATGGGAAGCGAGATCTCGCCCTTGCGCACCTTCGGCAGGCCGGCGACGATCGCGAGGTATTCCTTGTTGAGCGTGCGTTTGCGCATCTGACGGGAGAGCGCGGCATGGGCGCGATCGGTTTTCGCGACGAGAAGAACACCCGACGTGTCGCGGTCGAGTCGATGGACGATCCCGGGGCGCAGCTCGCCACCAATCCCGGAGAGGTCCCGGACATGGTGCAGGAGGGCGTTGACGAGGGTTCCGGAGTCGTGTCCGGGAGACGGGTGAACGACGAGGCCGGGAGGCTTGTCGATCGCGAGAAGATCGGCGTCCTCGAAGAGGATCGAGAGCGGGATTTCTTCCGGTTCGACCTTCGACAGGCGCGGCTCGGGAACCTCGACCTCGATCTCATCTCCGGCCCGGACCTCGTGGGACCTTTTCGCCGGCCGGCCTCCGAGCCGGACCGCGCCTTCGGCGATCAACTTCTGGATCCGGGAACGCGAAAGGTCCGAGCAGGCGGAGGCGAGAAAGAGATCCAGCCTCGTGCCCTCGGACGGAACACCGACCCGAAAGCGGCGGATCAAGTGTGCGCTACGGAGTGCGGCTCACGCCGCGGCTCGACGGCGGCGCGACAGGTACACGAGCATCCCGACGGCCGCGGCCGCCGCGACGAGCCCGATGAACTGCGAGGTGGAGAGCACGCCCGGGATCAGGAAGCCGCGCACCGAGTCGCCCCGGAACGTCTCGAGGATTCCCCGGGTGATCGCGTACAGGAGCACGTAGAGCCAGAACACCTCTCCGTCGAACGTGCGCCGCCGGTAGGCCCACTGGAGGATCAGGAAGATCACGAGAGCGTTCAACGACAGATAGATCTGGGTCGGGTGCAGGGGCACGTTCAGGGGCGTGCCGACCGCCTCGCGGGCGAACGGATCGGTGAAGGTCACCCCGAGCGGGGAGTCGGTCGGTCTTCCGTAGCAGCACCCCGCGGCGAAGCATCCCCACCTTCCGATGGCCTCTCCGAGCGCGATCGACGGCGCTCCCATGTCCGCAATCCTCCAGGCCGGCAGCCGGTGCCTGCGCATGTACCAGATGCCGACGGCGGTCGCCGCGATGAGCCCTCCGTAAAACACCCCGCCCGACCGGATGACCTCGACCAGGTTGCGCGGGTTCTCCACGTAGTGGCGCCACTCGACGATCACGAGGAGCAGCTTCGCGCCGAGGATCGCGGCCGCGAGGATGTAGAGCGAGAGATCGAAGATCTTCTGCTCGGGCAGGCCTTCCGCGTGCGCCTTGCGCCGGAGCATCCAGATTCCGACCAGGTACGCGATCGCGAGAATGACCCCGTACGTCGGGATGTAGAAGGAACCGATCTGAATGAGACGGGGAAACATGACCGGTCGTCAGACCGCGGCGGGAGGAGGCGACTCCGCTTCTTCGTCCCTTTGCAGCATGTCGAGGAAGAGAAGTGCGACCCCCATGCAGATCGCCGAATCGGCCACGTTGAAGGCCGGCCAGTGGTGCCCCGAGATGGAGAAGTCGAGGAAGTCCACCACGTACGTGAACCGCACGCGGTCGAGCAGGTTGCCGACCGCCCCCCCGAGGATGAGGGCGAGCCCGACCTGGAGCTGCACGCTCTTGTGGGAAGAGCGCAACGCGTACCCCGACACGATCAGGAACACGAGCACGGCGACGCTGTTCAGGACGATCGCCTTGACCGACGAATCGACGGACGCGAAGAGCCCGAACGCCGCTCCGCTGTTCTGGACGTACGTCAGGTCGAACAGTCCCGGGATGATCTCGCGCGATTCGTGGATCTGGAAGGTCCGCATCACGACGCCCTTGGTCCACTGATCGAGCAGCAGGACGGCGAGGGACACGAGGAAATACCCGCCCCGGTAAACCGCGCTTTCCTTGAGCCGCGGAAATACCTTCATCGGACGGCGGCTCCGGCGGTCGGAAGGGCCTCCAGCGCGCGGCGGCACCGGTCGCAGAGCCCGTCGCTTTCCGCCTCCGGGGTCACTTTCCAGCAGCGCTCGCAGCGGCGCCCGCGGGCCTTCTCGAACCGGATTCTCATGCCCGGGTAGGCCTGGGACGCGGTCCAGCCCGCGTCGTCGGACCCGGAGGCGGCAGGAATCGTTTCGGACACGATGAAGAGGTCTGCCAGGCCCGAGCCCGTCGCGCCGGTGGAGCTCCGGTCGGTCTCGAGGTCGGCGCTCGGCGTGAACGCGATCGCGCCCTCGAGCGACGAGCCGATCGTCTTCTCCCGCCGCGCCTGTTCGAGCAGCACCGCAACCTCCTCACGCAGCCTCATCAGGCGGTCCCAGGCCGCCTCGGAAAGCGGCTCCTCCGGAAGTTCATTCAGGGCCTCGAAACGCGCGAGATGGACCGATTGTTCCTTCGCGCCCGGGAGAGCCTCCCAGATCTCCTCGGCCGTGAAGGGCAGAACCGGAGCGGCCAGCGTCGCGATGGTCCGGCCCAGGCGCTCCATGGCCGTCTGCGCCGAGCGCCGCGCGGGGGAGCCCGCCGGGGATGCGTAGAGCCGGTCCTTCAGCACGTCGAGATAGAACGAGGAGAGCGTCGTCGCGCAGAAGTTGACGAGCGAATGGTACACGAGGTGAAACTCGAATTTCTCGTACGCGTCCGAGACCCGGGCGGAGAGCCGCCGTGCCTGGTGGAGGACCCAGCGGTCGATGGGAAGGAGATCGCCGGGAGAGACGCGGTCCGTCGCCGGATCGAAGTCGTACAGGTTCGAGATGAGATATCTCGCCGTGTTGCGGATCTTGCGGTATGCCTCCGCGCATCGGGCGAGGATCTCTTCGGAGATGGGGTCGTCGTCGCGATAATCGGAGCTCGCGACCCAGAGGCGGAGGATGTCCGCCCCGTATTTCGGGATGAGATCCCGCGGCTCGATGACGTTCCCGATCGACTTCGACATCTTCTTGCCCGACGAGACGTCCACCACGAACCCGTGCGTGACGACTCCCTTGTAGGGCGCGTCGCCGTAGAGAGCCACCGAAGTGAGCAGCGACGACTGGAACCAGCCGCGGTGCTGGTCGTGTCCTTCGATGTAGAGATCGGCCGGGATCTCGCCGGCGGGTCGGCGGAGCTCCGGCCACTCGCCGTGACGCAGCACCGCCGAGTGCGAGACTCCGGAATCGAACCAGACGTCGAGGATATCGGTCTCCGCGACGAAGTCCTCGCGGGCGTAGCCGCGCAGATCCGCGTCTCCCGGAAGAAAATCGGTCGCCGGCCGCGCGTACCAGGCATCCGCGCTCTCGCGACGGAAGATCGAGACGACGTTCTCGAAGAACTTCCGCTGCTCTCCGGGCGAATCCTTCCAGGGGTACACCGTCCGCTCGCCGTCCCGAACGGCGTAGAGGAGGGTGATGGGGGAGCCCCAGCGCCGCTGGCGGGAAATCACCCACTCGCGGCGGTTCTCGACCATCCCGGCGATCCGGGCTTCGCCCCACGGAGGGACCCATTGCACGCGGCGGATCGCGTCCAGGGAGTCCCTTCGCAGATCCGCCGCGGGGTCGTCCAGGCGAATGAACCACTGGACGGTCGCGCGGAAGATGACCGGGTTCTTGCAGCGCCAGCAGTGCGGGTACTCGTGCCGGAAGTTCTCTTCGACGGCGACGAGCGCGCCGGCGTCGCGCAGGTCCTGCACGATCTTCGGATTCGCGTCGAGCACTCGTTCCCCACGGTAGCGCTCGACGGCCGTGAACCGCCCCGCCTCGTCGACGGGCGAGAGAATCGGGAGGTTCTCGCGAACTCCGGTCTGGAAGTCGTCCTCTCCGGCGCCCGGCGCCGTGTGGACGAGGCCGGTCCCGGCGTCCATCGTCACGTAGTCGCCGAGCACGAAGCGGAACGAGCGTGCTTCCTCCTCGGGAGTCAACTCTCCGCGCATTTCTCTCTTCAACGGGTGGCGGTAGCGGAGGTCTTTCAGCGAACTCCCGGCGACTCTCGCGAGTACGCTCGCCTGAGGCGGGTCGCCGACGCTCTTCCGGACCCGGGCGAGCAACGGCTCGGCGACCACGTAAAGGCTCCCGCCGAGGCCCAAAAGCACGTAGCTCTGCTCGGGGTGCACTGCAATCGCGATGTTCGAGGGAATGGTCCAGGGTGTCGTCGTCCAGATCAGGGCGTAGACGTCCGCCGCGTCGTATGAAGGCGGCAGGACCGCGTTTCCGAACGCTCTCAGGACGGCTTCCCGGTCGGCAAACGGGAACCTCGCGGTGATCGCAGGGTCCGTCCGCTCCTCGTACTCGAGCTCCGCCTCGGCGAGTGCGGTTCGATCCGTGAAGCACCACCGGACGGACTTCAGCGCCTGGTAGACGAGACCCTTCCCGAAGAACTCCCCGAAACATCGCGCGATCTCGGCCTCGTAGCCCGGGCTCATCGTCGCGTAAGGCCGATTCCAGCGGCCGCCGACGCCGAGGCGCTTGAACTCCTCGCGCTGGATCTCGATGTAGCGCCCGGCGTACTCGCGGCACGCGCGGCGGACTTCGGCCGCCGACATCCCGCGCTTCTTCGGCCCGAGCTCCTTGTCGACCTTTTTCTCGATCGGGAGGCCGTGACAGTCCCAACCCGGGACGTACGGCGCGTCGTAGCCGAGCATCGTGCGGCTGCGAACGACGAAGTCCTTCAGGACCTTGTTGAGCGTGTGGCCGATGTGGATGTTCCCGTTCGCGTACGGCGGACCGTCGTGCATGATGAACCGCGGCCGCCCGGCGGATGCGGCGCGAATCGCGCTCTCGAGGTCCATCGCCTCCCACGCCGCGAGGCGCTGCGGCTCCCGCACCGGAAGGTCCGCCTTCATCGGGAAGGACGTCTTCGGAAGGTTCAGGGTCGCTTTGTAGTCCGCGTTGTCCGCCATGTTCGAAAGGGGGGAACGATAACAGGGGCGGGCCTCCGGTGTCAGGTATCCGGTGTCAGGAGCGCGACCACGGCAACCGCGGTTTCCCTCGTGTGGGAAATCGAGACTTCCACGGTGGCGACGCCGAGCTCCCGCGCGCGGGCGAGGGCGCGCCCATGGAGGGTGAGAATCGGTTTGCCGCGCGTGTCCCGGGTCACTTCGATGTCGCGGAACGCGAGTCCCCGCCATCCGATACCGAGGGCTTTCATCGTCGCTTCCTTCGCGGCGAAGCGGCCGGCGACGTGCTCGGCGCGGGCGCGCGGATGGCGTCGCCTCGCCGAGAGCTCTCCCGGAAGGAAGACCCGCTCGACGAAGCGCTCGCCCCACCGCTCGAGAATCTCCGCGACCCGGTCCACTTCCGTCAGGTCGATCCCGAGGTGGAGCTTCACCGCCGGCTATCCGCTGCCGAGCCCGAAAAATCGCGCGATGCGCAGGCGCAGGGGCGTGCGGTCTTCGGTCCGCTCCCCCTCGGCGCCCCGCGCCGCTTCGAGCGCAACGGCGGAGCGCTTGCGGCGCTCCTGCATCGTCAGCTCGAGCATGCCGCAGAGGGATGGGTTTTCGCGGAGGATTGGCGAGAGGGTGGCCTTGTCGATCTCGAGAAGCGTGGCTTCCGTGAGCGCGCGGACCGTCGCGGTGCGCGGGTCTCCCGTCAGCAGGCTGACTTCGCCGAACGCGGACCCGGGCTCGAGGACGGCGAGCTTCTGGCTCTGGCCGACCGATCCGTGCGCCGAGACCGCGAGACGGCCGGCTTCGATGATGAACATCGAGTCTCCGCGGTCCCCCTCCCGCACGACCATTTCCCCCGCGGCAAAGCGCTTCTCGATCGCGCCGTCGGCGAGCCGGCCGCGGGCCTCGTCGGAGAGCAGCGCGAAGAGATCGACGTTCGAAATCGCCGCCTCGATCGCCTCGCGGCGGGACGGCGTCGTGAACGGCCCGGCCTCGTAGCGCAGCTGCCGGTGCAGGGGGTACGCAATCCGGATGTTCTCGCGGTCCAGGCGGTACCACACGCGCTCGCGGATCTGCGAGTCCAGCTCGAGGAAGCGCGCGTAGTCCTCCAGCCAGTAGCGCAGCTCGTACGCGATCGAGTAGCTGTCGAAGCTCTTGACGTAAGCCACGGGCTCCGGATAGGGCGCGATCCCGGCGAGATCCCGCCCTGCCGCCTCGAGCGCCTCCCTTCCCCGTGCCGGCGGCAGGTCGTACTCGAGGCCCACCGTGAGCGTGCGGGCAATCGGCCGGCCGGGCCGGGGAAAGACTTCGAGCCTCTCGCGGCTCGCGATGCTGTTCGGGATCAGGAGAATGTTCCCTTCCATCGTCCGCAGCTTCATCGCACGCCAGGAGAGCTCTTCGACCGTTCCGACAGTCTCTCCCGAACGCACCATGTCGCCGACCTGCACGCTCTTCTCGAGGTGCAGCGCGAGGCCGGAGAAAAGATTTCCGAGCGTTTCCTGAAGCGCGAGTCCGATGACCACGGAGAGGACGGCGGAAGTGGCGAGAACGCCTGTCAGCCGGACGTCGAGG
This sequence comes from Thermoanaerobaculia bacterium, assembly GCA_035763965.1. GTDB lineage: Bacteria > Acidobacteriota > Thermoanaerobaculia > UBA5066 > Gp7-AA6 > Gp7-AA6. The sequence goes on from DASUAD010000142.1 coordinate 7,961, forward strand.
ATGAGCCGGAACAAGATCGCGAGCGAGATACCGAAAACGAGGAGGCCGACGATCTGGCGCAGCAGCGCCGGGGCGGCCGTTTTGCGCCGGAGCCGGAACGCGACGTCGAAAAACATGTAGTCGAGAAGACGGGTGAGGACGAGCGCCGCCGCGATCCCGATCGCCAGTGCGCCGTAGTCGTGGTCTCCGGTGGGGCTCGTCGTCGGCACACGAAGAGCCGTGAGGAGCAGGACGATCGCGACCACTGTGGCGACGAGCGCCAGCGGTCCGATCAACCGCCGGGCGACGAGCGGCAACTTTTCGCCGATCGGGCGGATGCGGTCGAGGGTCTTCACGCTGCGGCGACCCGATCGAGGACGGCGCGGGGATCCGCGGCCTCCTGGACCATTCGTACGGCGGCGACTCCCGAGATCCGGTCCGCGACGCGGGCGAGCGCGGGAAGCCGCGACTCGTCGATCCCGCCGATTGCGTAGACTTCGCCGCCTTCCGACCCGCGCGCCGGGAGCGCCGCCAGCGCTTCGATACCGAGCGGACGCCCGAACTGCATTTTGGACGGAGTCTCGAAGATGGGCCCGAGAATGACGAGGTCGGCACCCTCCTCAACCGCGCGCACCGCCTCTTCCGGGGAGTGCGTCGAAACGCCGATGAGGAATCCCCGGTGCGTCCCGGCGCGGACCTGCGGCGCGGGAAGACCATCGGCCGGGAGGTGCACTCCGTCCGCTCCTGCGGCAAGGGCGATGTCGAACCGGCGGTTCACGAAGAGAGGTACGGAGGGTCCGAGCTTCGAGCGCGCCGACCGGGCCCATTCGAGGATCTCTCGGTCCGTGGCGCTCTTCTCGCGGACCTGAACGGCAACGCCCGGCGCGCCGGCAAGGGCTTCGAGAACGCTCTCGAAGCGGGCGTCGCCGATTGCCTCGCGATCCGTGACGTAGAGGAGCTTCATCCTCCCGCGCCCTGCCCGGCGGCCGTCGCGGAGAGCTCGCGCGACAGGACCTTCAGGTCCGCCGCCCCGGCCGCGAGGTGGACCAGCCCGAGGCCCGAGATGAATCCCCGAAAGAATCCAGAGCCCGCGAAACCGGCACCCCCGATCGCGCCGGTCCACGGCCGCAGCAGCAGATAGACACCGACAGCCGTGCAGTAGAAGACGAACAGGGCACTGCCCAGCACCGCCGACGGACGCAGACTCATTGCTGCGGGATTGTAGTTTCGAAACGCCCGCGTCGCAGCGGAGAGCTGTCGTCGGGATGGCGAGTATCAAAAAAGAACCGCGCCGGAAGGCGCGGTCGAAAAGAGGAAATCCCCGGATGAAGCGGGAGATCGATCAGCCTTTGCGTCCCTTTCCGTGGCTCTTCGAGCCGCTGTTGACGTTCGGCGCAGGCGCGGAGTGCGGGTTGTTTCGAGGCGCCGGAGGCGCCGAATACTGCGGTGCACGGGGCTCCGGGGGCGCGGAGTACTGCGGCGCGCGGGGCGCCGGCTGCGGGCGGGACTCGGGACGATACTCGCGCGGCGCTTTGTATTCCCGAGGCTCGATCTGACCCGGCGCGGGACGATATTCCCGCGGCGCCGGAGCCGGCCGGTTCTCGCGGGGTTGATACGAGGGAGCCGGGGCGGAACGCTCCGGACCGCGCTGGCGCCATTCGACCGGCGGGGCGGATTCCCGGGGCGCGGCGGCCTCGGTCTTCCCGCGTCGGCCGGGGACGGCGCCCTCGATCACACGCTTGGCAGGGGGTTCTCCGCGGCGCCAATCCTGCGATTGCGGTTGCGGAGCCGCCCGGCCGGGGGAACGCGACTCCGGCTGTCCCCGCCAGCCGTCCTCGCTCGCGAACTGTTTCGCCGGCTTCTGGCGCTCGATTTGCGGTGACGGCGGCGCGTCGCTCCTGGGCGGCGCGTTGCTCTCGCCTCGCCCGCGCCAGTCCTCGGCCGGACGAGGCGCCGGCGCGGCGCGATCGGGTGCCTTCTGTCGCGGCGCCACCTCGGGAGCCGGCCGGTCGACCTTCTGACCGCCTCGACCGCGCCAGTCGCTCGTGGACGGAGCCGGGGCGACCCCGGGAGCGGGCTTCTCGCCCTTCTCGAGGCCGGGGCTGCGCCCGCGCCATTCCCCCGCCGCGGGAGCCGGCGAGGATTCGGGAGCGGCCTTCCCGCCTTTTTCGGGGGCACGCCCGCGCCAGACGTCTCCGCTCTCCGGTCGGGGCGCGACGACCGGCGCTTCGCGACGCACCCCTCCGCCAATGACCTTCTCGGATCCCTTCGTTCCGCGAGAGAGCGCGGGCCCCCGGTCATCGGACGGTTTTTGCGTACGACTCAGGACCTCCTGCACGGAGCGTCCCCGCTCGACCACCATTCCGCGCGAAGCGAGCTCCTCGGCGGCCGGTCCTGCGAGTTTGCCCCGCCCGGCGACGACCGCCCGATCCTTCAGGGCCTCGAGCGTCGCGGGGGGCAACGTCTTCTCGCGGGCGAGGACCGGGGCGAGCCGCGATCCGTCCTTGCTCGTCCGCTCGATCA
>DASUAD010000143.1:0-6947 GCA_035763965.1 Thermoanaerobaculia bacterium
CGTCGATGCGACGACTTCGCTTCGGTCTTCGGATCACGACGGCACAGTGCTCTTCCTCATGGGCGACAACGACGGCGACGGTTTCGCCGACGACAACGACTCCTGCGATCAATCGAGTCTGAGCTCCTCGGTCGTCATCGATGGCTGCGATTCCGGCGCCGGCAACGACCTCTTCTCCGACGGATGCAAGATCACCGACCGGATCGCCGTGTGCGCCGCGGCGGCCTCGACACACGAGGATTTCACGGGGTGCGTCACGCAGCTGACCAACGACCTGAAGCGTGACGGCTTCCTCACCAACAAGGAGAAGGGAGACATCCAGAAGTGCGCCGGCAGGGCGGACATCCCGTAGCGAGCCCCGGACAGGACGACCGAAGGCCGGCGCACCACGCCGGCCTTTTCTTTCGTATGTAGACTCGGACGATGGCGAAGCTCGGTTCGATTGGCGGCGGGTTCGGTCGCCTCCCCGGAGGCGAGCGCCGGGGTGGAGGGGGACGATCCTCGCGCGTCGCCGGCGAAGAGAAGAAGCGCAAGGCTCCTTCCTTCAAGGTCGTCATGCAGGACGCGGGGGAGCTCGTCCGCGCGCGCAAGGGGAGGCTTGCGATCGGATTCGGGCTGCTGGCGATCAACCGGATCGCCGGGCTGGTGCTGCCCGGCACGACGAAGTTCCTGCTCGACGAGGTGATCGGAAAGGGAAGGCGCGAGCTTCTCGCGACGCTGATCCTCGCGGCCGGCGGTGCGACCCTCATCCAGGCGGTCACGTCGTTTGCTCTCTCCCAGGTCCTCGGGCGGGCCGCGCAGAGGTCGATCACCGAGATGCGCAGTCGGATTCAGCGCCACGTCGGTAAGCTGCCGGTCGCGTTCTTCGACCAGACGAAGACGGGCGCCCTCCTCTCTCGGGTGATGACGGACGCGGAAGGAATCCGCAACCTTGTCGGCACCGGCCTGGTCGAGGTCGCCGGAGGACTCCTCACCGCCGTGCTCGCGCTCGGCATCCTGTTCTATCTCTCCGTGAAGCTGACGCTCATCACGATCACGGTTCTCTCCCTCTTCAGCCTCGTGCTCCTCTACGCGTTCAAGACGCTGCGTCCGCTCTTCCGCGAGCGCTCGAAGATCAACGCCGAGGTCTCCGGCCGGCTCGCGGAGTCGTTCTCCGGGATCCGCGTGGTCAAGGCGTACCGGGCGGAGCGGCGCGAAGCTCTCGTTTTTGTGAAAGGCGTGCACCGTCTCTTCCGAAACGTCGCGAAGACCATGACCGGATTCGCCGCCGTGTCGGCGTTTTCGACGCTTCTGCTCGGGGTCGTCGGCGTCGCGATCATGTGGATCGGGTCGCACGAAGTGCTCGCGCATCGGATGACGCTCGGCTCGTTCTTCTCGTTCACGCTGTACCTCGGCATGCTCGTGGGACCCGTCGTTCAGATCGTCTCGATCGGAAGCCAGATCACCGAGGCCTTCGCCGGACTCGAGCGCATCCGGGAGATCCGCGACGAGAAGCCGGAGGACGAGGGTGACTCCGCGATGCCGCCGACCTCGCGCATCGTGGGATACGTCGAGTTCGACGACGTCTCGTTCGAGTACGAGGAAGACGTTCCGGTGCTGCGCCACGTCTCCTTCGAGGCGCAGCCGGGGTCGTCGATCGCGCTCGTCGGCCCATCCGGCGCCGGCAAGAGCACGTTGATCGGGCTCGTCGCCGCTTTCTATCGCCCGACCTCGGGCGTGATCCGCGTGGACGGCATGGACCTCTCGCGCGTCCGGCTCGCCGACTACCGCGCGCAGCTCGGCGTCGTCTTCCAGGACAACTTCCTGTTCGATGGAACCGTGCTCGAGAACATCGCCTACGCGCGCCCGACGGCGACGCGGGCGGAGGTCCTCCGCGCCGCGCAGATCGCCCGGTGCGACGACTTCGTCCGCGAGCTCCCGGACGGCTACGACACGGTCGTCGGCGAGCGCGGGGTGAAGCTCTCGGGAGGGCAGCGGCAACGCGTCGCGATCGCGCGCGCCGTGCTCGCCGACCCGCGCATCCTGATTCTCGACGAGGCGACCTCGTCGCTCGACAGCGAGAGCGAGGCGGCGATCCAGGAAGGTCTCGCCGAGCTGATGAAGGGTCGAACGACGTTCGTCATCGCGCACCGGCTGTCCACGATCCGGAACGCGGACACGATCCTCGTGCTCGAAGGGGGCGAGATCGTGGAGCGCGGAAACCACCGCGAGCTCCTCGCCCGCGGAGGGCGCTACTTCGACCTCTACACGCGCCAGTACGGAGTCGAAGCGAACCTTTTCCTGAACCCCGGCGAGGCTCCGGCCGAGCGCGAGTCGGAGGAGGTTGCGCAGACGTCCGCGGACGCGGCCGCCACGCGGCTGCCGCTCGGCCTCACCCGCGAGTAGTAACCCGCTAGAATCCGCATCGTGCCGGAGAAACGCGACCAGGCGCTCGGGTACTGGGAAGAGGGCACGTCGAAGCTGCTGACGGGCGAGGTCGACGAGGCGATCCGGCTGTTCACGCGGTCGCTCGAGCTCGAGCCGACCGCCGAGGCCTACACGTTCCGGGGCTGGGCCTATTCGTTCCAGGGACGGATCGACGAGGCGATCGAGGAGTGCCGCAAGGCCATCGCCACGGATCCGGCCTTCGGTAACCCGTACAACGACATCGGTTGTTACCTGATGCAGAAGGGGGACCTCGACGAGGCCGTGCCCTGGTTCGAGCAGGCGAAGAAAGCGCCGCGGTACGAGCCGCGCCACTACCCGTACCTGAACCTCGGACGGCTGCACGCCGCCCGCGGGGACCTCGCGCAGGCGATCGAGGAGTTCGAAGGCGCGCTCGCGGAGAGTCCCGACGATCCGATCGCGCTGAAATTTCTGGAGGCCCTCAAGTACAAGGTGAACTAGCCGCGGAATTCCGGCGGCGCGTTCCTCGTTGGAAAATCGAAGCAAGGAGACGTGCACTCATGGACCGTTTCGAAATGACCCCGCGTTCGGCGTTCGAGGCCGGCGCCCTGACGGTCGGCGCCGACCGGGTGACGGCATTCCTCCGCAAGGTCTACGGGTGGATGTTCGTCGGACTCGGGATCACGGCAGCCACCGCGTTCGCGGTCGCGTCCTCTCCGACGCTCGTCCAGATGATCTTCGGAAACTGGATGGTGTTCGGCGTTCTCGTGATCGCCGAAATCGGGCTCGTCGTCGGACTCTCGGCCCGCGTCGACCGCATGGCCCCGCGAACCGCCGCCGCCCTGTTCATCGTTTATTCCGCGCTGAACGGCGCGACGCTCTCCGTGGTCCTGCTGGCGTTCACCGGCGCGTCGATTGCAACCACGTTCGCCGTGGCCGCGGGAATGTTCGGAGCGCTCGCGCTCTATGGCACGACGACGAAGAGAAGCCTCGCCGGGATCGGACAGTTCTTCTTCATGGGGCTCATCGGGCTCGTGCTGGCGTCGATCGTCGGTCTCTTCTGGAGAGCGCCGGGACTTCAGTTCGGCATCTCGGTCGTGGGCGTTCTCGTCTTCACCGGGTTGACGGCCTGGGATTCCCAGAGGCTGAAGGCGATGGCCGCGGTCACGCCGGACGATCGGGTCGCCGGGCGCGCGGTCGTGGGCGCCCTCGCGCTCTATCTCGATTTCATCAACCTGTTCCTTTTCCTGCTGCGCTTCCTCGGCGCCCGGCGCGACTAGGCGCGTTCGCCCCGGAGAGACCTTGACTCGCCGCCTCGTCTCCGGGCTGCTCATCACCGCCGGCGCGGCGCTCATCGCGGCGGCCGTTCTCCACTACGTACGCGGCGCGAGGGCGCAGGAGGAGGGGCAGGAAGCGCTCCGGCGGAGCGTCGCGGGCGGCTACACGGCGGTGTCCGACGGCTCCGCGCCTCCCATCCGACACGAGGACCTGCCGAGGAGCGGCTACGATCGGCCCGCCCCCGACTACCCGACCGGCGCTCCGCTCGGCCGCCTGCGCATCCCGTCGGCTCGGATGGACTGGGTCGTGTTCGCGGGCGCCGACGACTCGACGCTCGAGAAGGGACCCGGCCACGTTCCGGGAACGGCGATGCCCGGACAGGACGGCGGATACGAGAACTGCGTGATCACCGCGCACCGCGACTCGCACTTTCGGCGCCTGGGGTGGCTCCGCAAGGGTCACACGATCGAGCTCGAAACTCCCTCGTCCGGAGTGCGCCGTTACCGCGTCGTTTCCCGCGAGATCGTCACGCCGAAGACGGTCCGTGTGCTCGCTCCGACGAAGAAGCCGCGCCTGACCCTGATCACGTGCTATCCGTTCACGTACATCGGACCCGCACCGAAGCGTCTCATCATCGTCGCGGAGCCGATCGCGGGTTCCCGATCGAACGGCGTCGCAACGTCGGCCCGCTGAGCCGGGGCGCTGGCATCCCTTTTGAAGTTCCTCCCGAAGGGAGGAGACCTCGCAAGAGAGAACCATGTCGATGTCGATCCGCCTCGAGACGTCCATCGTGCTCGCCGCGCTGCTCGTGTCCGCGACGCTCGCCGGCGAGCCCGAGGGGAAGAAGTCGCGCCGGAGAGCTCCCGCTCGCACGCCGACGCCGGCAGATTCGTTCGATGCCTCCGCGGTCAACGACGCCGCGACGGCGACCCCCCTGCGCCGCGGATCCCGGGGTTCCGCCGTCCTGCGCGCGCAGGTTCTGCTCGACCGCGCCCGCTTCTCTCCGGGCGAGATCGACGGGTCCTACGGCACGAACACGATGCGGACCGTCGCCGGCTTCCAGAAGGTCCGCGGCCTTCCTGCCACCGGGACGATCGACGCGGCGACGTGGAAGGCACTGAACGCCGACTCCGCCGCCGTCATCGCGAGCTACACGATCCGCCCCGAGGACGTCGCCGGACCCTTCCAGGAGATACCCGAGGACATGATGGAGAAGGCGGCGCTCCCGGCCCTCGGCTACTCCAGCCCGCTCGAGCTCATTTCGGAAAGGTTCCACTCGAGCCCGAAGCTCCTGCAGGAGCTGAACCCGGGCAAGTCGTTCGAGAAGGCCGGCGAAGAGATTCTCGTGCCCAACACCCACACCACGCCCCCCGGGGAGAAGGCGGCGAAGATCGTCGTGGACAAGACCACGTCGACGGTCACGGCAATCGACGCCGAGGGTAAACCGATCGCGCAATACCCCGCGACGATGGGCAGCGAGCACGATCCCCTGCCGATCGGCGCCTGGAAAGTCAACGGCGTCTCGAAGAATCCACCTTTTCACTACAATCCGGATCTCTTCTGGGATGCGGATGCGAAGGACGAGAAGACGACCATCAAGCCGGGACCGAACAACCCGGTCGGCGTCGTCTGGATCGACCTCTCCAAGTCTCACTACGGCATTCATGGAACCCCCGAGCCTTCGACGATCGGGAAGACGCAGTCGCACGGGTGCATTCGTCTGACGAACTGGGACGCGGCGGAGCTGGCGGCGATGGTGGCGCCGGGGACTCCCGCCATTCTTCAGGAGTAGGCATCCGGGCGCGCGCCGCGGCATTCTTCCTGGCCGGGTTCGTTCTCGGAGGGCTCGCCGTCTACTACGTCCTCTGGCGGACGGGCGGACTCGCGCACGGGCACTTCGCATCCCTGACGACCTCCGACCTCAAGGGGGCGACTCGCGCAGCCGCGCCTCCACCGCTCGCGACGATCCCCTTCCCCGCGACTACGGTCACCCCGTTCGCGCCCGCCGGCGCCGCCGCGATGCCCTTCGCGACGCCGACACCCGGCGGCGAGGGCGAGGAGATCCGGCAGGGTGCGGCGCTGTCCTCCGCCTTCAGCACGCTCGAGGGACGCACGCTCGCGATGCCGGTCGCGGGCGCGAAGACGCTCGACCTGCGCGACAACTTCGAGGAGGCACGGGGATCACGCAAACACGAGGCGATCGACATCCTCGCCGCGCGCGGGACTCCGGTGGTCGCGGTGGACGACGGGAAGGTGGCGAAGCTCTTCACGAGCAAGCAGGGCGGGCTCACCGTCTACCAGTTCGACCGGGACGACACCCACAGCTACTACTACGCCCACCTGGACCGTTACGCGGAGGGGCTGCGCGAAGGAACGTTTCTCAAGCGCGGCGACCCGATCGGCTTCGTCGGCACGACGGGAAACGCACCGCCGGACACGCCGCACCTCCACTTCGCGATTTTCGAGCTCGGCCCCGAGAAGAACTGGTGGGAGGGAAAGCCCGTGAATCCCTACCCGTTTCTGATGAAGGTCAAATAAGCTCTCCCCTCGGCCCCTCGCATGAACGACCGCAAATACCGCCACCGCGGCTACCAGGAGTCCTCGGACGAAGTCCGTCCCCGGGGACCACGGCCCGGCGGACCCGGCCGCACGGAGGGCGCGCCTCGCGGGAGGGGCGTCGATCAGGAGAAGGCGGTCGTCTTCGCGTGCAAGTCGTGCGGGGAGAAACGCCGCGACCCGGAGGAGATCCGCTTCGACTCGACCTGCTCGAAGTGCGGAGCGGACCTTCACGCGTGCGCCCAGTGCGCCCATTTCGACACGTCGGCGCGCTTCGAGTGCACCCAGCCGATTCCCGAGCGCATCCCCTCGAAAAAAGCGCGAAACACGTGCGCCTTCTACTCCCCCGCGCGATCCTTCGATCTGACCGGAACGCGCCAGACCGGCACCCCCGACGACGCGCGCGCCGCGTTCGAGAGGCTGTTCAAGAAATAGTCCCGGAACGCTTCCTGCATAGAGGAGACCGCGACCACGGAAAGGAGCTCCCTATGAACGCCAGGGACTTGATGACCCCCGATCCGACCACCTCCCGGCCCGAGGACGACCTTCGGACGGTCATCCGGATCATGAAGAAAGAAGACGTCGGGATCGTCCCGATCACCGAGGGCAACGGCGACCAGAAGGTCGTCGGTGTCGTCACCGATCGAGACATCGCCCTCTACCTCGGCGAGCACGACCGCCGGCCGTCGGACGTCCGGGCGGCGGACGTGATGACGACCTCCATCGTT
>DASUAD010000144.1:0-2007 GCA_035763965.1 Thermoanaerobaculia bacterium
CGCGTGCGAGCTCTTGCCCGACGTGGCGATCCTCGATCTCGTGATGCCCCGGCTGAACGGCATCGATGCGACCCGTGCGATCCGGGGGAAGTGTCCGGAGGTCCGCACGATCGCGTTGACGATGCACACGGAGGACCAGTATGTGCTCGCCGCGCTGCAGGCCGGCTTCCGCGGATACGTGCTCAAGTCCCAGGCCGCGTCCCACCTCGTGCGTGCGATCCAGGAAGTCTGCCGCGGCGAGATCTACCTCTCCCCTGCGGTCTCGAAAGTCGTCGTCGATGCCTACCTGGGCCGGAGATCGCTTCCGGAGGATCCGCTCACGCAGCGGGAGCGCGAGGTCCTCCAGCTCGTGGCCGAAGGGAAGACCACCAAGCAGATCGCGCACATCCTCGGCGTGAGCGCGAAGACGGCGGAATCGCACCGGACCCGCATCATGAACAAGCTCGAGATCCACGACACCGCCGGACTGGTTCGCTACGCGATCCGCCGTGGCCTGATCCAGGCCTGATCGATCTTCGAGTTCAGGGTTTTTCCCCCGCCGAATGCCGGGATTCGCCGGATTGTCGGCGTCGTCGCGGCGCTCTACTGTCGCTCGTGGTGACAATGCCGTCCCAACGGATCGGACCCTCAATCACAGGAGGCAGAGACGATGGAAACAGCGAAAGTCGACATCCGGAAGCTTCAGCTGCTGAACGACCGGATCAACCAGTGCATCGACGCGTTGAATCAGGTCCGGCTGTCGGTCCATGGGCTTTCGGGCGCTGCGGCCGGAGCGCAGGGCGGAATCGGCGCGACCCAGGGGGGCTTCGGGCTCGAGGGCCTGGGGCTCACCCACACCGGGTTTGGTCAGAATCCGTTCGCGCAGCAGGGAATCGGTCAACAGTCTTTCGGTCAGGTACCGGGACAGGGTTACTTTCCCGCCTTCACGCCGGGAGTGTTCCCGCAGCCCGGATACCTCTCGCAGACCGGGGGCGCATTCGGAGTCGGTGTGAACCCGCTCACCGCCGGACTGATGCACACGAGTCCATCCCCGATGTGGGCTGACCCGCTTCTGACCGCCCGGATCGTGCAGACGTTTCCCTATGCGCAGCTTCCGATCCCGCCCGTCGTGACCATCTACTGAACGGAGAGAACACGTCGGCAACTGCGCAAGGGCGGGGCCTCCGGGCCTCGCCCTTCTTTCGAGAAGACGGACGATGCCCATCCGGCTGAAGACAACCGAGAGCAGGAAATCTGCAAGAAGCAGGAGGAACCCGATGATGGAAACCGAAGGAGCCGTTGCGATGCCGGCGGTCGACGAGAGCATCGGACGGCTGGAGCACCTCTACCGCGCCGTGACCGGCCGCGAAGCTCCGCCCGGGGAAACCCCGTATGCGCCAATCCCCGCGGAGAAGGATCCGACTCAACACGTGGAGAAGCAGCTCGACCGATTGCTCCAGCTCCTGAACCAGATCGGAACCGACAGCCGCCCCCGGCCGGCTTGGACGCCGCCGGTATCGGTCTGGGAAAACGACTCGGAGATCCTGATCAGCGTCGACCTTCCAGGTGTGACGCGGGATCAGATCGAAATCGTGACCCATGGAAAGTTGCTCACGATCACCGGATACCGGCGCGCGCCGGGGAGTCCCGACTTTCGCATCCGGAGCGCGGAATCGGCGATCGGGCCGTTCCGCCGTGCGGTCCTTCTGACCTCACTGACGCGCCCGGCCGAGCCGAAAGCCGAGATCCGGGACGGCATCCTGGAGGTTCGTATCCCGAAGGAGCCGGGACAGGTGACGACACCGAAAACCGTCCGCGTGCATTAGATCGACTTCAGGTCGCAGGTTGCAGGAGGTCGAGCCCTGCAACTCGTGACCTGTGATGCGGACTCTCGTTACGCGATCCAGACGTCTTCTCCGAAGGCGAGGACGACGGCGTCGTCCAGCGTCGCCGCATACTGAACGACTTCGCGGCAGACCGGCGCCGGCACGAGGGGATTCGCTTCGAGCTCCGCGCGGTTTCCCTCCG
>DASUAD010000145.1:0-2286 GCA_035763965.1 Thermoanaerobaculia bacterium
ACCTCTACGACCTGCAGTGACCAAATGGGGACAGACCACAATTTCTCCGCGGGGAGCGGGATTCTCAAAATCATCGGGCGCTGAAGAAAAACGTGGTCTGTCCCCGATTATGATTTCGGCATGACGGACGACGGGCGCGCGGATCGCGCCGCACACGCGCGGGTGGTCCAGCGTCTTCGCGACCAGGCGGACGACGTGCGGCGCCTGGTTGCCGGGCTCGACGATGAGTCGCTCTCGAAGCGCACCGTCCCCGACAAGTGGTCGCTGAAAGAGCTCGTCTGTCACGTTCTCAAGGTGCAGCAGGTATTCTTCGAGCGGCTCGAGAGAATGCTCGCGGAAGAGAACCCGTCGGTCACCTCGTACACGGCGGATGCAGACGCCGGCTTCCCCAGGCTGACCGCGCTCCCGGCGGAGCAGGCGCTCGCGGCTTATTTCACGGAGCGCGAGCGATATCTCGACCGGCTCGAGGACCTCTCACCGGGACAGTGGCACCGGAGCGCGCGGCACCCGGAATTCCCGAACTACGACGTTCACTTCCAGACGGACTATCTCGCGCACCACGAGGCGCACCACATCTACCAGATGCTGCAGCGCCGCGCGCCGTTCGGGAAGCTTCCGCCGGAGGGCTAGAGAGGATCCGGTCCCATCAGAGAGGCTGAGACGCCGGGGCGCGTCAGACCTTGATGGACTCCACGGTGGAAGTGGGGTCGGGAATCGGCAGCCCCTCTTCTCTCATCGCCTCGAGATGCATGGAGATCGCCGTTCGAATCAGTTCCATTGCCTCTTCTTTCGTCTCCCCGACGGCGACGCAGCCCGGCAGATCGGGTACATAGGCTCCGTAAGTGCCCCCCCCCGCGCTCGAAAACGACGACGTACTCCATGGCGCTCTACCTTTCCAACTTGAGGCCAGCCCGCTTAAGAATACTTTTGGTCGTGCCCCGAGGCACGTCCAGACCGACGTTTTACAGTCGAATCAGGGGTGCCTTCCTGCAGTAACCGACACCCGGCCGTCGTCGAATACGGTCGCGAGCAGTCCCCACATCACGCCGTTGCCGCCGGTCCGCGTCAGACGGATCTGGCCCTGCGAAACGTCGCTCACGCCCAGGCGCGCGAGGACGTCCAGCAGAACGAGGGTCCCGCCCCGCGGAATGACGTGGATTTCCTGGGCGAGCCGCTCGCCCGACGAGGCGTAGACCTCGAGGAGAACTGCGATCTCCCATGAGAGGCCGATCTCGGAGACGAAGAGGTTCGCGTGCGAGTCCGGCGTCCGCTGCGCGCCCGGAAACGACAGGACGAGTGGGTTCAGCGCGATAAGCGTCGAGCGGCGGAAGAGCGGCAGCTCGATCGCCTGGGATGGGCGCGCGCGATTGATCACGCGGGCCGTTACCGTCGGCAGGTCTTCGGCGTCCTGGGCGCCGACGAAGAGCCTCCCTGTGAATCGGTCGAAGTCCGCCGGCCGCGTCACGATACGCGCGGTTCCGGTTCTCGCGAGAGGGGCGTAGGCGATCCCGCACGGCGCCGCGACGCAAACGAACGGGAACGGCTGCTCGCCGGCGAAAACGCTCACCGGGTTCCGGTCGTCCGGGTTCGCAAAGTCGAACTCGGTGTCCCACGTCCCGGTGACCCCGGCGCCGAGCGCGACGAGCACGTCGTCGTCGTGACGGTCCGCGGCGGGAGCCGCGGCGGGCGCCGCCAGCGCGAGGGAGAGAACGAGAGCGAACGTCGTGCGGGTCATCGGGCGGTCTCCTTTTCGTCGAGCAGCATCTCGATGGCGGTGCGCATCTCGTCGTAGTCGCGCCGCGCCTGCGGGTCGGAAGAGTCCTTCGCGAAGGCGCCTCCGGGATGGACGAGCCTCACGATGCCGTCGCGGCCGATCAGGAGAGAGGCGGACGTCCAGCCGGCGCCGGGCGACCGGTCGAGCCACAGTCGGCGCAGTGCCTTCCATTCGTCGTCCACGGCGACGGGGAAGCGGAATCCGTAAGCGGCGACCGTGCGGCGCACGTCCTCGACGGACGTCGGGCGCGGCCGCGGCTTCGGCGTGTAGAACCCGACGACGACGAGGCCCCGCTCGCGAAACTCACGATCGAATTCGTTCAGCGCCGGGGCGGTCGCGCTGCAGAAGGGGCACTCACGGTCGGTGAAGAACCGCACCAGCACGACTTTGCCCCGGAGCCCGGAGAGCGACAGCGGTCCGCCCTGCGCCCAGGCGAGCTCCGGCCATTCGGACGCGGGTTGACCCACCACCCCCTGCGTTGCTGCAGCAATCCATGCGAAAAGGACGCCGGC
>DASUAD010000146.1:0-2240 GCA_035763965.1 Thermoanaerobaculia bacterium
CCCGCGTCGGGCCGACGGGCGAAACGACCGCCGGAAAGAGAATCGAGAGAGCACCGACCGCGAGTCCGATTCGTCTGGACATCCTTTTGTTTCCTCCTGTGCAGGATGTACGGTCGGCAGGTGAGCCGCGTCGGGGTCCCCCCGACGGAATGGCGTCCCGCGACGGCACGTTTTTTCCAATGCACGAGGGGAGGGGGACGATTCGAATGACCACAAACGGGCTGAAGACGGCATTGCTCCTGGGCGGGCTCACCGGAGTCCTGCTCCTTTTGGGTTACTGGATCGGCGGCGAGAGCGGGCTGGTGATGGGGTTCCTGTTCGCCGCGGTCATGAACATGGGCGCGTATTGGTTCTCGGACCGGATCGCGCTGCGGATGGGGGGAGCGCGTGAGGTCTCGGAAGCCGAGGCGCCCGAGCTGCACGCCCTCGTCGCGAACCTCGCGCAGGTGTCGGGCCTGCCGAAGCCGCGCGTCGCGATCATCCAGAGCGAAGCGCCGAACGCGTTCGCGACCGGGCGCAACCCTCAGAACGCCGTCGTCGCCGTCACGACCGGGATTCTGCAGATCCTCGAACCGCGCGAGCTCTCGGCCGTCCTTTCGCACGAGCTGGGCCACGTCCGTAACCGCGACATCCTGATCGGAGCCGTGGCCGCGACGATGGCCGGCGCCGTGACGATGATCGCCCAGATGGGCCACTACACGATGATGTTCGGCGGGCGCGGAGGCGACGACGACGAGGGACGCGGAGGAATCTTCACGGCGCTCCTGATGCTGATCCTCGCGCCGCTCGCCGCGATGCTGATCCAGCTCGCGATCTCCCGGTCGCGGGAGTTCGGCGCCGACGAGACCGGCGCGAAGCTGTCGGGGGACCCCGAGGCCCTCGCGCGCGCCTTGGAGAAGCTCGAGGCCTACTCGAAGAAGATTCCGCTGCCCGTCAATCCGGCGGTGTCGCACCTCTTCATCGTGGCGCCGCTGACGGGCGTGTCGGTGCAGAAGCTCTTCTCGACGCACCCGCCCGTCGCGGAAAGGGTGGCGAGGTTGCGCGAGCTCGCGAAGCAGATCCTGGCGCCGCGCCGGGCCGGCTGAGACTACCGGATCTCGCCCAGCTTCCCGCTCTGGTAGTCGGCGAAGGCCTGCACGATCTCGTCGCGGGTGTTCATGACGAAGGGCCCGTACCGCGCGACCGGTTCGTTCAGAGGCACGCCGCCGATGAGCAACGCCTGGAGCGGTGAATCGGCGCCGGCCTCCAAACGCACGGCGTCGCCGTCCCGGTCGAAGACCACCATCTCGTGCCGGCCAGCCGCGCGTGAATTCGACCCGAACGTGCCGCGCCCCTCGTAGACGAACGCGAAAGTGTTGAACTCGGACGGCGCGGGCTGCGTGAGCGAGGCCCCCGGCTGGAGCGTGACGTCGAGGTAGAAGATCGGCGTGCGCGTCTCGATGACCGCCTGCTTCCCGAGGGCCTCACCCGCGATGACTCGAACGGCGACCTTCCCGTCCTCGCTCTTCGCCACCGGGATCCCCGAGCCCGGGATCTCCTGGTAGCGCGGACGCGTCATCTTGTCGCGCGCGGGAAGGTTCACCCAGAGCTGGAAACCGTGCATGCGTCCGCCCTTCGCCGCGAACGACGGCTCGGGCATCTCCGAGTGGACGACGCCCGATCCGGCGGTCATCCACTGAACGTCGCCGGGCGTGAGCTTGCCCTGGTTGCCCTGCGAGTCCTTGTGCTGCATTGCACCGGAGAGCAGGTACGTCACCGTCTCGAACCCGCGGTGCGGATGGTCCGGCGCGCCCTTCGCTTCTCCGGGACCGAGGTCGGAGGGGCCCATCTCGTCCAGGAGCAGGAAGGGATCGAAGAAGTCGAGCGACGGCGACGGGAACGGCCGGTGGACGAGAAATCCCGCGCCCTCGAGGGTCGCGACTCCGGGAACGACGGCTTTGACGGAACGGATCTTCATAGTTGATCTCCCGAGCAAGAAATACTCCAGCGGAGCCGGTTGGATTCCTCGCGTATAACACCACTGCTTGGACAATCTCTGCCACACGCTCGTCGGGGCGGCGCTCGGGGAGGCGGGGCTCGCGCGCCGCAGGCCTCTCGCGACCGCGACGCTATTGATCGGGGCGAACCTCCCGGACGTGGACGCCTTCACCTACGCGTTTCTGGACGGCCCGACGTCGCTGGCTTTCCGGCGCGGATGGACCCACGGGATCCTCGCGATGGCGATTCTGCCGGTCGCGCTC
>DASUAD010000147.1:0-5962 GCA_035763965.1 Thermoanaerobaculia bacterium
CCATGCGTACCACTCCCACACGAGACGCGGATCCCGCGCGAAGGCCTCCGGAGTGGCGAGGTCCTCCACGCGGAAGCTCGACCACAGACCGTCGGCGCCGCGGAACGTCGGGACGCCGCTCGCCGCGGAAACACCCGCCCCGGTGACGACCGTGACCCGCTTCGCTTCGGCGAGCCGGCGGACGAGCGGGGTCAGAAGTTCACGTGCCACTTTTCTTTTCGTGTATTTGTCAGCCCCGCCAATTCTTAAACCTGAAATTGTCACCCGGAAGGGGAAAGAGCTGGCCTCGATCTTGCGGGCGCGCCAGAGACGCTCCCCCTGGGGTTTTCCAGGTGCCGGGTTTCTTCACAGGAGGGGGAGGGACGGGTTAGCGGCTGACTGGTGTTCCGGTGGTCTGGTCGGTGCTACCCGGCGACCTCGCTCCGGTGCTTGGTTTTTAGCCTTAAGAAAGCGCTAACTCCTCGAAGTTGTCTGCTACCCTCGGCTAAGGTCGTACGACCGAAGTCGTAGGGTCGCGCGGGCTGGGTGAAATCCACGATGCCAATACGAGCCGAGAGGGAATCGTCGTCCCAAAACCCCGAGAAGTCGCATTCCGGTCCGGCGGCGAGGCCCCGCATCGCCCTCTATTCGCACGACACGATGGGAATGGGCCACATGCGCCGGAATCTCCTGATCGCGCATGCCCTTTCGCAGCCTCCCCTTAAGGCCGTCCTTCTCCTCGTCACGGGCGCTCGTCGAGCGGCCGCCTTCGCACTTCCTCCGGGGACCGACTGTCTGACCCTTCCGTCGCTGTACAAGGAACCCGATTCGCGGTATCGACCCCGCTTGCTCAGGGTCGAGCTCGACGAGCTGGTCGCGCTGCGATCCGCCGCGATCCGCGCCGCACTCTCGTCGTTCCAGCCCGATCTCTTCATCGTGGACAACGTTCCCCGTGGCGCGGTCCGGGAGCTCGATCGAACGCTCGAGGACCTTCACTGGAACGGCCGAACGCGCTGCGTCCTGGGACTGCGCGACGTGCTCGACGAACCGGGGGCGGTCCGGCGCGATTGGACGCGCGCGCGAAACGAAGAAGCGGTCCGGGTTTTCTACGACTCCGTCTGGGTCTACGGCGATCCCTCCGTCTACAACCTCGTTCACGAGTACGGTCTTCCTTCCGACATCGGCGAGAAAGTTCGGTATACCGGCTATCTCGATCAGCGAGCTCGTCTCGAACTCGCGAAGGGAAACGGCTCTGATCCGCTCGGACGTCTCCGGCTTCCGGAAGGGCGGCTTGCGCTCTGCCTTCTCGGGGGAGGTCAGGATGGTGCCCGGCTGGGCGAAGCTTTCGCGAAGGCCGAGCTTCCCCCGCTTTTCAACGGAGTGATCGTGACCGGTCCATTCATGGCCGAGGAGGAGAAGCGTCGTCTGCAAGACCTCACGATCTCGCGCTCTAAGCTTCGGGTGATCGAGTTTCTCCCCGAGCCGATGCTGCTTCTCCAAAAAGCCGAACGTGTCGTCTCGATGGGTGGCTACAACACGACTTGCGAAGCGCTTTCACTCGGCAAACGGACCTTGATCGTGCCGCGGACGCGGCCCCGGACCGAGCAGCTCATCCGCGCGACGCGGCTCGCGGCAAGGAAGCTCGTCGAGGTCCTTCACCCGGACGACGTCAGCCCGTCGTCGCTTTCCAACTGGCTCGGATCCAACGGAGGGCCGTTTCGCCGCGCCGCGGATCACATCGATCTGCACGGCCTCGAGCGGATTCCGGGCCTGGCGGTCGAGCTGCTCGGGTGGCCGGAACCGGACGCGATGGGGGTCGCTGCCGGTGCGCGCTGAGCCCTTCGTTCCGGTGCTCTCACCACGCGTCGGGTACGTCGTCAAGCGCTTTCCCCGGTATTCCGAGACGTTCATCGTCAACGAAATCCTCGCCCACGAAGCGGCCGGCGTCCGGATCGAGATCTTTTCGCTCCGCCCGCCCAACGACACTCACTTCCAGGACTCGCTTTCCCGGGTCCGCGCCCCCGTTTCCTACGTGCCCTTTTCTTCCGTCAAGGCTGTGGAGTTCTGGCAGGCAGTGGAGGCGGCGGCCGAGGTCTGCCCCGCAGTCTGGAGTGAGCTGCATCGGGCCGTCGGGGACGATCCGCACGACGTCTACCAGGCGCTCGTGCTCGCTCGGGAGGTCGCGATCCGGGAGATCGACCATCTCCACGCGCACTTCGCGACCACTCCGGCGAGTGTAGCCCGTCTCGCTGCGTTCTTCGCCGGAATTCCTTTCAGCTTCACGGCGCACGCGAAGGACATCTTTCACGAAAGCGTTCGGCCCGCCGACCTCGCACGGAAGCTCTCCGAGGCCCAGGCGGTCGTCACCGTGAGCGACTACAACGCCGAGTTTCTCCGGCAGTCGCTCGGCTCCGCTGCCGCGCGGGTTCGCCGCGTCTACAACGGGCTCGAGCTCGTTCGCTTTCCCTACCGCGATCCGCAGGACCGGAAGCTCGAGATCGTCGCGGTCGGGCGCCTCGTCGAGAAAAAGGGATTCGGGGATCTCGTGGCGGCCTGTTCGCTCCTCGCGGGATGGGGACGTGACTTTCGATGCGAGATCATCGGGACCGGCCCGCTCCAGGAGGATCTCGCCCGCCTCGTCGAGAGTCACGGTCTCGAGGAGCAGGTCGTCCTCCTCGGGCCACGCCCGCGCAGCGAGATCATCGA
Organism: Thermoanaerobaculia bacterium; assembly: GCA_035763965.1. GTDB lineage: Bacteria > Acidobacteriota > Thermoanaerobaculia > UBA5066 > Gp7-AA6 > Gp7-AA6. Next base: position 2,686 of record DASUAD010000147.1, read on the forward strand.
GAGGGTCTCCAGAGCGTCCGTTTTCGTCGCGCCCTGCGTCATCGGGTCCGACGGGGATCGCGACGGACTGCCCACGGCCCTGCTCGAGGCGATGGCGCTCGGCACCCCGTGCATCTCGACCGAAGTGACGGGGATACCGGAGGTCCTGCACGACGGCGAGACAGGACTCCTCGTGCGGCCGGGTGCATGGGCGGATCTGGCGCTGGCGATCGCGCGGCTCCTCGACGATGCAAATCTTCGGGTGCGTCTGGCTCGCGCCGCACGTCGGCTGATCGAGCGCGAGTTCGACCTGGAACGCAACGCGGCGCAACTCCGCGACGTTTTCGATTCGGGCCGCGCCTCACGAGCGAGCGCGACGGGGGCGGCATGAGGCTCGCGTACGTCTGCGCCGACGCAGGAGTGCCGGTCTTCGGCCGAAAGGGTTGTTCGATTCACGTCCAGGAAGTCCTTCGAGCGTTCCTGCGGCGCGGGATCGAGGTGGACCTCTTCGCTGCCCGGTTCGGCGGCAAACCGCCGGCGGCTCTCGAAAGGGTCCGCGTGCACCCTCTGCCGGAGCCGACTGCTGGTGACGCCGTGTCGAGAGAGCGGCAGGCCCTCGAAGCCAATCGCTTTCTCGAGGGTGCGCTTCGCCGGAGCGGTCCCTTCGACGTCCTCTACGAGCGTTACTCGCTCTGGAGCTTCGCGGGAATCGAGTACGCGAGGAGAACCGGACTCCCCGGAATCCTCGAGGTCAACGCGCCGCTCATCGAGGAGCACTCGAAGTACCGCGGCTTGAGCGACCGCGACGCCGCCGAGAAGGTGGCCGGGCGGTGCTTCGCGGCGGCGGGCGTGATCGTGGCCGTGTCCGAGGGAGTGGCCGCTACCCTGGAGAGGCATCCTGCCGCGCGCGGCCGCATACGCGTGGTGCCGAACGGAGTTGATCCAGGGCGTTTTCGTCCGGACATCGCGCCCGCCGCGCCGGCTCCACCCGGAGTTTTCACGGTGGGCTTCGTCGGCAGCCTCAAACCCTGGCACGGAATCTCGACGCTCGTAGAGGCCTTCGCGCGCTTCCGCGAAAGCGAAGGCGATGCGCGCCTGCTCGTCGTCGGCGACGGCCCCGAGAGGCGGACGCTCGATGCGGAGGTTTCCGAGCGCGGACTCGCTGCGTTCACGCGGCTGACGGGCCCGGTCGATCCGGAGGAGGTCCCGCGATTCCTCGTCTCGATGGACGCAGCCGTCGCGCCGTACCCGTCCGACGCCTCGTTCTACTTCTCGCCGCTCAAGGTCTACGAATACATGGCTGCGGGCCTCCCGGTGATCGCGAGCGCCGTGGGCCAGCTCGCCGATCTGCTGGAGGAGGGACGCTGCGGCATCCTCTGCACGCCCGGAGATCCCGCCGAGTTTGCGGAGGCCCTCGTCCGGCTGCGGCGGGATCCCGACCTGCGCCGGCGGCTCGGCCGCGATGCGCGCGCCAGGGTGCTTCGCGAGTGCACGTGGGACATGGTGGCGGAGCGCCTGCTCGAAGCCGCGACGCCCGCCGCCGTCGCGGAGGGCCGATGAACGATCGTCGCGAACACCCGATAGGGCCGGCCGCTGACGACCTCGTGAATCTGCTGGCGACGCCGGAACGGATTTCGGAGCTCAAGGCGCGGTCCCGCGACTGGCGATCCTGGGAGGCGAGCTCCCGTCAGATCTGCGACCTCGAGCTTCTCGGGAACGGCGCTTTTTCGCCCCTGACGGGATTTCTGGGCCGGAAAGACTACGAGTCCGTTTGTGCGTCCTTGCGGCTCTCCAACGGCGCTCTCTGGCCGATCCCCGTCACGCTCGACGTGAGCGAGGAGTTCGGGCGGTCGACAGGTCCCGGCGAATCCATCGCGGTGCGCGACCAGGAAGGCGTGATGCTCGCGGCGCTTCATGTCGAAGAAGTCTGGAAACCCGATCGGCGGGCGGAGGCCGAGGCGGTCTACGGGACGGCCGACACCGGGCATCCCGGCGTTGCCTACCTGCTCGAGCGCGTCGGCCACTGGTACATCGCGGGTCGCCTCGAGGTCGTGCAGCTCCCGATCCACTACGATTTCCGTTCCCTCCGGAAGACGCCCACGGAGCTGCGTCGCGAATTCGCCGGTCGCGGATGGCGCCGGGTCGTTGCGTTCCAGACGCGCAACCCCATGCACCGGGCGCACCGGGAGCTCACGCTGCGCGCCGCGCGCGAGGCCGACGCGACGCTCCTGATCCACCCCGTCGTCGGAACGACGAAGCCCGGGGACGTCGACCACTACACACGGGTCCGCTGCTACCAAACGATGCTCCACCACTATCCGCAGGGCACGGCACGGCTCGCGCTGCTGCCACTGTCGATGCGGATGGCCGGACCGCGGGAGGCGGTCTGGCACGCGATCATCCGCAGGAACTACGGCTGCACGCACTTCATCGTGGGGCGGGACCACGCGGGGCCGGGGCAAAACGGAAACGGCGGGCACTTCTACGAGCCATACGCGGCGCAGGAGCTGCTGCGGCGGCACGAGGACGAGCTCGGAGTCCGCATGGTGCCGTTCCGCGAGATGGTCTACGTCGAGGGGGTCAACGCGCATCTGCCGGCGGACGAGGTCGCGCCGGGAATGCGTACGCTGTCGATCTCGGGCACCGAGCTGCGTCGGCGGCTCGAGAAGGGGATGGAGATCCCGGAATGGTTCACGTTCCCCGACGTCGCCCGGGAGCTGCGCCGCACGCATCCTCCGCGCCGCGAGCAGGGTTTCACGATTTTCCTGACCGGCCTGTCCGGCTCCGGCAAGTCCACTATCGCGCGCGTCCTGCTGGTGAAGCTGCTCGAGGTCGGAGGACGCCCGGTGACGCTGCTCGACGGGGACGTCGTCCGCAGGCATCTCTCTTCGGAGCTCGACTTCTCCCGCGAGCACCGCGACCTGAACATCCGGCGGATCGGGTTCGTCGCCTCCGAGATCACCAAGAACAGCGGGATCGCGCTCTGCGCGCCGATCGCTCCGTACGAGAGCGTTCGACGGGAGGTGCGGCAGATGATCTCCGGCAAAGGCGGATTCGTCCTGGTTCACGTTGCCACGCCGCTCGCCGTCTGCGAGCAACGCGACCGCAAAGGTCTGTACGCCAAAGCGAGAGCGGGCCTCGTCCAGCACTTCACGGGAGTCTCCGATCCCTACGAGGCGCCGAGCGACGCAGAGGTCGTGGTCGACACGTCGAGAGTCTCTGCCGAAGACGCCGCACGGACGATCCTCCGGCACCTCGAGCAGGAGGGCTACATCGGCAAACGGGAGGGGGCGTTTCC
>DASUAD010000148.1:0-16746 GCA_035763965.1 Thermoanaerobaculia bacterium
GTTCTGCGCGTGCTCGCGCCGGTTCTCGCGATCATGCTCGTCCTGCCGATCCCCATGTGGCTCGAGCGCCGTGGCGCCGGACTGATCCAGGACCGACCCGGCCCCAACCGCGTCGGACCGTTCGGGCTGCTGCAACCGGTCGCCGACGCGGTCAAGTTCTTCATGAAAGAGGACCTGATCCCTTCGAATACGGATCGGTTCCTCTACGTCATCGCACCGGGAATCGCTCTCTTCTCGGCCCTGACGACGTTCGCCGTCGTTCCCTACGGCCCTCCCGTGACCATCGACGGCCGCGAGATCCGCCTCGTCGGAGCCGACGTGTCGATCGGGATCCTGTACCTGTTCGCACTGACGTCGCTTTCCGTGTACGGAATCGTGCTCGCCGGCTGGGCCTCGAACAACAAGTTCTCCCTGATCGGCGGGATTCGCTCGAGCGCGCAGATCATCTCCTACGAGCTCGCGATGACGACGGCGGCGGCCGGCGTCATCCTCGCCGCCGGCTCCTTCCGACTCACCGACGTCGTGGCGATGCAGACCGGAACGTGGCTCGGTTTCGTACCGAGATGGAACGTCTTTCCCCAGTTCTTCGGCTTCGTCGTCTTCTACGTTGCGACGTTCGCCGAGACCAATCGCCTCCCGTTCGACCTGCCCGAGGCGGAGGCGGAGCTCGTCGGCGGGTACCACACCGAGTATTCCGCGTTCAAGTTCGCCATGTTCTTCATGGCGGAGTACGTCAACATGATCGTCGCCTCGGCGCTGACCGTGACCCTGTTCTTCGGCGGCTGGACGCTTCCGGGATACGAGCCGCACGGATGGGGCGGCGTGATCGTCTCGGCGGTCGTCTTCTTCGCGAAGACGGCGTTCTTCGTGTGGGTCTTCATCTGGGTGAGATGGACTCTCCCTCGCTTCCGGTACGACCAGCTCATGCGGCTCGGCTGGAAGACGCTCCTGCCCGTCGCGCTCTTGAACCTGCTCTGGGTTGCCTTCCTCGTCGTACAGGGGTGGATCCGGTGACCGCCGCGCGCCTGGCCTTCGACGCCGCAGCCGGCGTGGCGATCATCTTCGCTTGCGTCATGGTCGTTCACCGGAATCCCGTCAAGAGCGTTCTCGCCCTCGTCGTTTCGTTTTTCGCGCTCGCCGTCACCTACGTCCTCCTCTCCGCGCCCCTGATCGCCGCCGTTCAGGTGATCGTGTACGCCGGCGCGATCCTCGTGCTCTTCCTCTTCGTGCTCATGCTGCTGAACGTCCCCGAGGAGGCTCGCCGGGGCTCCGGCCATCCGATCCAGAACTTCCTTGCTTCGGTGGCGATCGTCGTATTCGCGGCTGCGCTGCTCGCCGTGTTTCGCGCCTACGGCGGGATCGCCTCTCAGCCCGCGGGCGACTGGAAAGCCGACGTCGCCGACGTGGCGCGCCTCGTCTTTTCCGAGCACCTCCTCTCGTTCGAGGCGCTGTCGGTCCTCCTCCTGGCCGCGCTCGTCGGCGCCTTCACCCTCGCCCGCCGGGAGTCGCGCTCATGATCGTCGGCGGGATCCCTCTCGGCGACGTCCTTCTCGCATCCGGAGCGCTGTTCGTGATCGGCATCGCGGGCGCGCTCCTGCGTCGGAACGCGATCTCGATCTTCCTCTCGGTCGAGTTGATGATGAACGCCGCGAACCTCGCCGTCCTCGGCTATGCCGCCGCGCTGCACAACCTCGAGGGCCAGGTCGTCGTGTTCTTCGTGATCGCGATCGCGGCCGCGGAGGCCGCCGTGGGTCTCGCGATCTTCGTCGCCCTCTTCCGCCACACCGAGACGATCGACGTCAACCGGATCAACCTCTTGAAGTGGTGACATTCGCGTGACGATCGCCCTCTGGATCATCCCCGCGCTGGCGCTCGTCGGCTTCCTTCTCTGTCTCCTGCTCGGCCGGCGCCTGGGAAAGTCCTTCGTCTCGGCCGTCGGCGTCGGTTCCGTGGGGCTCGCAACCGTGGCCGCATGGATGCGCCTGATCCCCTTCTTCCGGGGGGACGCGGGAGTCGCCGTCGAGAAGCTGGCGCCCTGGATCTCGGTCGGAAACTTCTCGGTCGACCTGTCGTTCCGCCTCGATCCGCTCTCGGCCCTGATGATCTCGTTCGTCACCTTCGTCGGGTTCCTGATCCACCTCTACTCGATTGGCTACATGAAACACGACGAGACCGACGCCGGTTACGCGCGGTTCTTCGCCTACATGAACCTGTTCATGTTCTCGATGCTGACGCTCGTGCTCGCGAACAACTTCGTGCTGATGTTCGTGGGATGGGAGGGCGTCGGCCTCTGCTCCTACCTGCTGATCGGCTACTACTACGAGAAAGACTTCGCCGCCGCGGCCGGAAAGAAGGCCTTCGTGGTGAACCGGATCGGCGACTTCGGCTTCCTGCTCGGGATGTTCGGCATTTTCTCGCTCTTCGGGACCTTCGACTTCGACCGGGTGTTCTCGACTGCCGCCGCCGATCCGGCCCGTTTCGGTCGGGCCCTGACGGCCGTCTGCCTCCTGCTCTTCGTTGGAGCCACGGGCAAGAGCGCCCAGGTCCCCCTGCACGTCTGGCTTCCCGACGCCATGGCCGGACCGACACCGGTTTCCGCGCTCATCCATGCCGCAACGATGGTCACCGCCGGCGTCTACATGGTGACGCGCTGCAACGTGCTCTTCCGGCTCGCGCCGGATGCCATGTTCGTGGTCGCGGTCGTCGGTGGCATCACCGCGATATTCGCCGCGGTCATCGCAGTCGCACAGACCGACATCAAGCGTGTTCTCGCTTACTCGACGGTCTCCCAGCTCGGTTACATGTTCCTCGCGTGCGGTGTGGGCGCGTACGTCGCCGGGATGTTCCACGTGCTGACGCACGCGTTTTTCAAAGCCTGTCTCTTCCTCGGCTCCGGCGCGGTGATCCATGCGCTCGGTGGAGAACAGGACGTCCGTCGGATGGGTGGCCTCGCGCGGCGCCTGCCGACCACCTACCGGACCTTCCTGATCGCGACGCTCGCGCTCTCGGGAATCCCTCCCCTCGCCGGCTTCTTCTCCAAGGACGCGATCCTGACCGGCGTCTTCGCGGCACACCGTCCGGTTCTGTTCGCCATCGGTCTCTTCACGGCGGGCCTCACCGCCTTCTACATGTTCCGGGTGGTTTCGCTCACGTTTTACGGCGAGTTTCGAGGCACGCCGGAGCAGGCGGGCCACGTTCACGAGGCGCCTCCGACAATGACCGTTCCGCTCGTCGTTCTCGCGTTCCTCTCGACGGTCGGCGGCTTCGTCGGCCTGCCGGAGGTTTTCGGAGAGCGCGCCAACCGGATCGCCGCGTTTCTCGCGCCCGTTCTCCCGCCGGTTTTCTTCCCGGGCCGAGAGGAGGCGGGGCATCACCTCCCCGTTTCGACCGAGTGGCTGCTCATCGGAGTTTCCGTCGCCGTCGCTTTGATCGGGCTGCTCCTCGCGTGGAAGTGGTACGCAAAGGAAGGCGGGCGCCCCGCCGCAGCCCTGGCCGCCCGGTTCCCGGCGCTCTACGCGCTCGTCTCGAACAAGTTCCGGATCGACGAGCTGTACGACCTTCTTTTCGTCCGACCGTTCGTCTCGCTCGCGCGGGTCCTCTGGAAGGTGGTCGACGTCCTCATCATCGACGGCGTGCTCAACGCGGGCGCCTTCATCGTCGAGCTCGTGGGAGACACGCTCCGGTTCCTCCAGACCGGAAACGTCCGCAACTACGCACTCACGTTCCTCCTGGGGATCGTGGCGCTCGTCCTGATCGTTTTCGGGGGCATGTAATTGCGCGACCTGCTCGGAAGCCACCTGCTGACCGTCCTCGTCTTCCTGCCGACCGCGGCGGCCGCGCTGCTGCTCCTCTTTCCGGAGCGGCGCGCGCGTGAAGCGAAGGGGTTCGCGCTGGCGGCATCGGTTCTCGAGCTCGCGCTCTCGCTGCCGCTGTGGTCCCGCTTCGACCTGGCGTCGGGCACGTTTCAGTTCGTCGAGAGGGCGGACTGGATTCCGTCGCTCGGCATCTCATACACCGTCGGCATCGATGGGATTTCGCTGCTTCTCCTTCTGCTGACCACGCTTCTGACGCCGGTTTCACTCCTCTATTCGCTGACGCACGTCGAAAAGAGCGTACGCGCTTTCTCGATCGCGTTCCTGGTGCTCGAGACCGGGGTCGTTGGAACGCTCGTCGCACTCGACCTCGCGCTCTTCTACGTCTTCTGGGAAGTGATGCTCGTGCCGATGTACTTCATCATCGGAATCTGGGGAGGCGGCCGGCGCATCTACGCCGCGATGAAGTTCTTCCTGTTTACGATGGCCGGGAGCCTCCTCATGTTCCTGGCGATCCTCTATCTCGCGATTCGCCACCGCGCGGTGACCGGCGGCTGGTCGTTCCTACTTTCCGATCTCGCGCGCCTGACCTATCCGACCATGGCGATCCAGACCGTGCTCTTCCTCGCGTTTGCGCTCGCATTTGCGATCAAGGTCCCGGTCTTCCCGCTGCACACCTGGCTGCCGGATGCGCACACCGAGGCGCCGACGGCCGGTTCGATCATCCTCGCGGGAATCCTGCTGAAGCTCGGCGTCTACGGCTATCTTCGCTTCGCCCTTCCGCTGTTCCCGGATTCCGCGATGCGCTACGCGCCGTGGCTCGGAGTCCTCGGTGTCATCGGCGTCATCTATGGAGCGTTCGTCGCCTACGCGCAGAAGGACATGAAGCGACTGGTGGCGTACTCGTCGGTGTCGCACCTGGGCCTGGTCGTGATCGGCATCGGCGCCTTCACGAGCGTCGCGATGACCGGCTCGGTCCTGCAGATGATCAACCACGGCCTCTCGACGGGCGCACTGTTCCTCCTCGTCGGAGTTCTGTACGAGCGCAGCCATACTCGTGACATCGCCGACTACGGCGGGATCGCCGGCGTCGTTCCCGTCACGACCGCGCTCTTCCTCGTCGCGACGTTCTCCTCGATCGGCCTCCCCGGACTGAACGGTTTCGTCGGAGAGTTCCTGATCCTCCTCGGGACGTGGACGTCGCCGCACCGGTGGTGGGCGGTCGCCGCGGCGACCGGAGTGATCCTCTCGGCGATCTACATGCTTTCGCTCGTCCAGCGGGTCTTCTGGAATCCCCTGACGCGCGAGGAGAACCGGCGGCTTCCGGAAATCCGGCCGAGCGAGCTGGTCGCGGCGATGGCTCTCGTCGCACTCATGGTCTGGATCGGCGTCCGTCCGAACGACTTCCTCGACCGGCTGCGCCCGTCGATCGAGGAGGTGCGGCGGTCCGTCGCCACCCGGAAGGCGGCGGAGACCCGGTCCGTCGCCGTGCCTCTTCCGTCCGAGGCCCGCCCATGACCCCGTCTTTCCTCTCTTTCGGGCCGGACGAGCTCGCGGCGTGCGGACCCGAGATCGTCCTCGCAGCGGCCGGCTGCCTGGTGGTGCTCCTGGACGCCTTCGCGCCCTCTTCGCGCCGGTGGCTGGCGACGCTTTCGCTTGCCGCGATCGCCGTTTCCGCGTGGTTCCTGCTCGCAGCGCCCTCCGGTGTGACTTTCTCCGGCCGATACGAGACGTCGACCCTGACCGTCGCCGTCGGCCTCTTCGCCGCTGCCACCGCCGCGATCGCCGTACTGGTCGCGAAGCCGTACCTCCAGAGAACGGGCCAGGAACGCGGCGAGTTCTACGCGCTTCTCCTCTGGGGGCATCTCGGGGTCTCTCTGATGATGCGCGGTATCGACCTGCTGGTCGTCTTCATCGGACTCGAGACGCTCTCGCTGTCGTTTTACGTCCTCGCCGCCTTCTTCCGCGGCATTCAGGCTTCCTCGGAAGCCGGCCTGAAGTATTTCCTGACAGGCGCGTTCGCCTCCGCGTTCACGCTCTATGGAATCGCCCTCCTCTTCGGAAAGGCGGGAAGCGTCCGGATCGCCGCGCTCTCCCGTCCGGACCTCGCGGGCGACCCCCTGGTCGCGCTCGCGCTCCTGTTCCTCCTCGTCGGCTTCGGATTCAAGATGTCGCTCGCGCCCTTCCACGCGTGGGCGCCCGACGTCTACCAGGGCATGCCGACGCCTGCCGTGGCATACCTTTCGGTCGCGCCCAAGGGTGCGAGCGTCATCGTGCTCTACCGCGTCCTCTCTGCGGTCTTCCAGACCGGGATGCCGGACCGGTTCGGAACCGCCCTCGCGGCGCTCGCCATTCTCTCGATGAGCCTCGGCAACGTCGTCGCTCTCGCGCAGCGGGACATCAAGCGACTCCTCGCGTACTCCGGGATCGCACACATGGGCTACGTTACGATCGCGCTCGCAGTGTTCGGGCGGGAGGCGCTGGCCGCCGTCATCGTCTACTTCTTCGCGTACCTCGTGTCGAACGCCGGCGCCTTCGCAGCGGTCGCTGCGCTCTACCGCGACGAGACGAAGCCGCACCCGGTCGGCCTTCTGGCCGGCGAAGGACGTCGGACCCCGTTCCCGTCGTCCGTGCTGGCGCTTTGTCTTTTCTCTCTCGCGGGGATCCCCGCCACCGCCGGGTTCATCGGGAAATTCTTCGTCTTCAAGGCCGCGATCGAAAAGGGCCTCTATGCCCTCGCGATCATCGGCGTCATCAACAGCCTCGTGTCGATCGGCTACTACCTGAAGGTGGTCTACGTCCTCTACATGCGCGAGCCGGTCGGAGAGGAGCGACCTCCCAGCCTCTCGCCGGCGGATCGTCTGGCACTCGGTATCTGCGCCGCCGGGATCCTCGCTCTGGGCGTCTTCCCCTCCGGCCTGTGGGATCTCGCGCGCCGTGCCGCCGCGAGCCTGCCGTTCGCGCCATGAGCCGCGGCACCGCCGTTCCGAGGTCCGCGCGCGAGACGAAGGAGTCCGTCTCGGAAGCGACCGCCGGACGCCTCTCGGTCTATCTGCGTTGTGTCGCCGCGCTCGAGACGGAAGGCGCCACGAACATCTCGTCGCAGGACCTCGCCCGCCGCTTTCGCCTGAACTCGGCTCAGATCCGCAAGGATCTCGCGACCTTCGGCGAGTTCGGAGTTCGTGGCGTCGGATACCAGATCGACACCCTCAAGCGACACCTGGTTTCGATCCTCGGTCTCGACCGCACCCGCCGCGTCGCGATCATCGGCGCCGGTCGCCTGGGTCAGGCGCTCGCCGACTACGGTGGGTTCGGATCCGGAGGGTTTCGCATCGTGGCGCTCTTCGACAACGACCGCGCGCGGATCGGTGCCCGGAGCCGATCCGGCATTCCCATCTACGACGTCCGACGGTTGGCGGAGGTCGTCGCCCGGGAGCGCGTCGAGATCGGTGTCATCACCGTCCCTCCGTCGGAGGCGACGGAGGTCGTGCGCGGTTGCTGGGACGCAGGTCTCAAGGCCGTCTTGAACTTTGCCCCGGTGCGGCTCGACGCCCCGCCCGACACGTTTCTGAAGAACGTCGACCTGAAGATCAACCTGGAAACTCTGTCCTTCTACTTGACGCGCGGGACCGAGACTTTCCGCGAGCTCTCCCCTTCCGCCCGGCCGTCCGCCCGGGGCAGGGGGAGCAAAGGAGAAGCGCATGCCCCCTAGGCCGAAGCCGCTCTCGACGGAGGACCGCGTTCTCCCCCGGCCTGGCCCCCGGGCGAAGCCGTCACCCGGAAAGCGCGCCGTACCGGCCCTCGCGCCGGTTGGAGCGGAGGTTCTGAACCCGTACGAGTTCGCTCTCACGCAGTTCAATCGAGCCGCGGATCAGCTCGGGCTCGACGCCGGCACGCGCGACGTGCTCCGAAGACCGAAGCGGCAGTTGATCGTTTCGATTCCGGTCCGGATGGACGACGGCTCGATTCGCGTGTTCGAAGGATACCGGGTCCAGCACTCGATCGCGCGGGGGCCCTCCAAGGGAGGAATTCGCTATCACCCCGGCGTGACTCTCGACGAGATCAAGGCGCTCGCGATGTGGATGACGTGGAAGTGCGCGGTCGTCAACATCCCGTTCGGGGGCGCCAAGGGCGGGATCACGGTCGATCCGAAGAAGCTCTCCGACGCCGAGAACGAGCGGATGACCCGGAGATTCACGTCGGAGATCTCCATACTCCTCGGCCACGATCGCGACATCCCGGCTCCCGACGTCTACACGACTCCGCAGACGATGGCCTGGATCATGGACACTTTCTCGATGACGAAGGGGTACTCGACGCTCGGCGTCGTCACCGGCAAGCCGCTGGCCGTCGGCGGCTCGGCAGGCCGTAACGAGGCGACGGCGGAGGGATGCTTCGTCGCCATCGAGGAGGCGGCGCGGCGATTGCGCCTCCCACTCAGGAACGCGACGGCCGCGGTGCAGGGGTTCGGGAACGCGGGCGGGGCGGTCGTCCGCTTCCTGGACGAGGCCGGAGTGAAAGTCGTCGCCGCTTCCGACACCGGGGGCGGCATCCACGACCGGCGCGGGCTCGCGCCGGAGGCCCTTTTCGCCGCGAAGGCGAAGAAGGGCTCGGTCACGGCGGCGCGCGGGGAAAAGCTCACGAACGCCGAACTGCTCGAGCTACCGGTCGACATCCTGGTCCCGGCGGCCCTGGAGGGGGTCATCACGCGCGCGAACGCGCCGCGCATCAAAGCGAAAATCGTGGCGGAGGCCGCGAACGGTCCCACGACGCCGGACGCCGACGACATCCTGCGGAGCAAAGGAACGGTCGTGATCCCGGACATTCTCGCGAACGCCGGCGGGGTGACCGTTTCGTATTTCGAATGGGTGCAGGACCTGTACTCGTTCTTCTGGGAGCCGGACGTGGTGCGCAACCATCTCGAACGGACGATCCGGCGCGCCTACGAGGACGTGGACGATACCGCGCGCCGTTACGACACCGATCTGCGGACCGGAGCCCTCATCCTCGCGGTCGGCCGAGTGGAGGAGGCGACGAGGATTCGAGGGCTCTTCCCCTGAGGCCTTTCGACTCCAGGCCCGCAGCGGGAGAATGAACGCTCAACCGATCTCGAGTCGAACCATCTGAACGCCGTCGCGGATTTCGACATCGACGATTCGGGGCTCGCCCCGGAGCGGGATCGCGCTGATCTCCCCGTTTCGCTCGAGGCAGGCCTGACCGACCTCTCTCGGATCGGCCAGGCGGCCGCGGAGGCGTAGCATCTCGAGGAGATCTCCTTCCGAGATGTGGTTGCGCCGCATCTCCTCCCAGAGGATGTGACCGTCCCGGACGAGCGGCCTGGCGTTGCCCTTCAGGAGAACGCCCAGCCCGTGGGAGCGCGAGGACAGAAACGCGAGGATCCAGTCAGCAGAAGGAGCACCACCACGCCCGCGAGCGAGGGAAACACCGGAGCGTTGCCGTTGATTGCACGCGAGAGGACCGAGCCGAGCACGACGCCGACGACCACGTCGAACGCGGTGTTCTTGCCGAGGACCCGCTTGTCGGCGAGGCGGACGGCAGCGAGGCCGAACGCGTAGATGAACGCCGCCCTCAGGGCGATCTGGCCGGGAGCGAGCGCAAGGGGAGGGACGCCGAATCCGAGTGCGTCGGAAACGGAGCTCCAGAGCTGGTCGAACATGAGCTCTCCTTTCTCGACGCCCCGCTCCCCGGGAACGGCTCAGCCGCGGATCAGCACGGCCCGTACGGGCGACGCGTCGAGATCGTCGAAACGCAGGGGCAGCGCCACGAGCCGATACTCTCCCTCCTCGATCCCATCGAGCGCGAGGTTTTCGAGAAGGGCGATGCCGTTCGAGAGAAGGGTCCGGTGCGCCGGCAGATCCTCGGCGTCGGGTGGGTCGATCGAATGCGCGTCGGTTCCGATCAGGATGAGTCCTTTCTCGACGAGGCGCAGCGCGGCGAGCGGCGAAAGGAAGGCGCGTCCCCGCGTCCGGAAGAGTACCCTGCGGCTTCGCAGGCTCCTGGGCGGCAGCTCGTCAGGTCCGACCTCACCGCGGCCGGCCAGCTCGACGACCAGCGCCGGACCGACGTAAACCTCGAGCGGTATCTCGCCGATCGTCGCCTCCCCCGCCTCGACGTGGCTCGGCGCATCCGCGTGAGTGCCGGCGTGCGCGCTCATCGTGAAGCAGGTCGACTCGTAGAGATCGCCCGAGTTGATGCTCGACGTCGTACGGTAGGAGAACGGGACGTCGCCCGGCCAGACGAACGTTCGCGGATTGATGCGCCGGGATATGTCGTAGATCTTCAGCGCATCCGACGAACGGTTTTCGTCTCCGCGTACCGCTCCGCGACGTGCGGGTCGTACCCGCGGTGCCGGGCGTTCAACGGCAGATCGCGATATTCGGCGTCGCATCGATAGCAGATCGTAACCGGTCGGATTCTCTGCGCAACGATCCAGTCGACCAGGACCGTCGCGAGCAGGACCGGAGTGAACCAGATCCACCCGAATTTCCAGCCGACGAAGAGCGCCACGCCGAGCGACACCGCGATGAACAAGCACCCGAGCCGTTGATCGAAGTCCTTCTGCAGAAAGAACGCCCGGTTGCCGCAGAAGACGCAGCGCTCGATCGGCCCGGCCGGCGAGGAACCCTCGAATCCGGCGGAGTACTCCCGCCCGCATACGCCGCAGGAGAACTTCCCGGAGTCGTCCGGTCCGTGGTCTCGGGCGGTGAGACAGTCCGGACAGTAGTAGCGCGCGCGCAAAGTCAGGCGGGAAAGCCGGTTGCGACAGTGAGATACGAGGCAAGCAGCTCTCCGATCAGAACGAACACGAGCGCGACGTAGAGAAGCCCCGTCGCCGCCTGGTTGGACTTCATCTCGGCAGTGCGCCAGATGAACCAGGACAGAGCAAGCGGCCCGACGATTCCCCACACGACGCGGAAAAGAAAGAAGAGCGCGTCCCGGTCCAGGGAGAGCAGTGCTTCGAGTCCCTCCGGCCGCGGATTCACGACGATCGCCGCGGCGAGAAAGACGGCTCGCAGGACGGCGAGGCCGGCAAAAAGCGTCGCTCCGCGTGCGAGGAGCTGAAAAGGCAGGGAACGCGAGACGAGATACCAGTGACCGAGGTTCATGGTGAGCAGGACCGCTCCGACGAAGAGACCCCCGACGGCGGCGCTCACGGCGGTCCATCCGCCTCCGGAAGGTCGCGGCGCGAGGAGAGCGAGGCAGCCGGCCGACCAGGCCGCCGCGACGGCGGCGCCGAGGAGAAGGGGACGCGCGGCCGACGCGCGGCCCGCATGCGCGATCAGGACATACGCGGCCGCGAGCACGGCCGCGGCACTCCCGACGGCCATCGGGACACCCGCGGGTTGAAGGAAAAGCGCGATGACGATGAACGCAAGCGCGATCGTCCCATGGAGAGAGAAGAAGCCCTTCCCGAGGGTCCCGGGAGGAAAAAAGAGCAGCAGAAAGAGCGTCCCGGCCGCGGATTCGAGGAGAAACAGACCGAGTGCTGCGCGCGTCATGCCCGTGGCGGCTCCGAGGCGAGGCTCGTGATCTCCCGGGCGATGGCGCCCGCGTGTTCGACGAGACCGTGGTCTCCACCGGGAATCTCGAGGAAGCGGGATCCGGGGGCGAGCCGACCCGAATTCTCCCAGCCTTCCCAGACCTGACGAACGGACTCGAACGGCACGCTTTCGTCGCGGCCTCCCATCATCACCACCACGCGGCCCGGCGGGGGCTCCCGATCCGTGTCGAGGTTCGCGAGCTGTTCGAAGAAGCGCCGGTGGATCGGAAGCTCTCTTTCCTCCCCGTGGTGGAAGAACGGAATCGGATCGCCCGGGGGGAGTCTCTCGATCCATCGCTTGCCGAAGCCGAGTGCGGGCGCAATCAACAGGAGCGGAGCGTTCGCGCCGCGCCGGCTCGTTTCGAGCGCCACGAGGGCACCCAGTGAGCTGCCCACGATGACCTCGGGGTTGTATCGGTTCGATTCCGAGTGCGCGCGGCGCGCAACCGCTTCGAAGTCGAGATTACGAAACGACGGAACGTTCAGGTCGGGCGCGACGATTTCGAACCCGGCCGGCTCGAGGAGGTTTCGCAGTGCCGAGACCTTGCGTCCCGAAGGCGAGGATGCGAACCCGTGGAGGTAGAGAATCGTCTTCAAGCGTGCCGCCGAAGGATAGCGTTCCCGCCTGAAGTACACTGCCCGAAAAAGAGCGGAGGCCGAAATGTCCCGTCGAATCACGCGCAGAGCTGCGGCCCGGCTTCTCCTGTCCGGCCCGGCCGCGCTCGCGATGCCGGACCTTCTCGTGGGGAAAACCTCTCCAAAGGCGCCGGCTAGGCCCGCTCTGTCGGCGGCGGAACGCCGTCAGCTCGACAAGTCGGTCGCACAGCTTCGAGAGACCGCGGGCAAGCTCCGAAAGGTCGCCGTCCCGATGGGGTCCGAACCCGCGTTCGTCTTTCAACCGATCCTTCCGAAGGAATGACCCCTCAGGAGGCGCTGGACGCGACCGTTGCGGAGATCGCTCCGCTCATTCGATCCCGGCAGCTTTCACCCGTCGCTCTTGCCGAGGCATCACTCCATCGGCTCGAAACAGTCGGCCGATCGCTCAACGCGGTCGCTACTCTGACGCCGGAGCGCGCGCGCGAGGAGGCGCGGGCGGCGGAGCAGGAGATTGCCGCCGGCCGCTATCGCGGACCGCTTCACGGGGTTCCGTACGGCGCGAAGGACCTGCTCGCGACACGCGGCACCGCGACCGGATGGGGCGCGCGCCCGTTGCGCAGCCAATCGTTCGACGAAGACGCGGCGGTCATCCAACGACTGCACGACGCGGGAGCGGTACTGGTCGCAAAGCTCGCCATGATCGAGCTCGCCGGCGGCCTCGGCTACAACACGGCGGCAGCATCGTCGAGCGGAGCGACGAGCGATCCCTGGGACCGGGCGCGCTGGAGCTGTGGCTCGTCCTCTGGCTCGGGCTCCGCTACGGCCGCCGCTCTCGTGGGCTTTTCGATCGGATCGGAAACGTGGGGCTCGATTCTCTGCCCATCCGCGTTCAACGGCGTGTCCGGGCTTCGCCCGACGTATGGGCTCGTGCCGAGGACCGGCGCCATGGCGCTTTCCTGGACGATGGACAAGATCGGGCCGATGGCCCGATCCGCCGAAGACTGCGGTCTCGTGATCGAAATCATTGCCGGACGGGACGCAGGCGACCCGGCGTCACTCGCACAGACACCGGGAGGCGACACGACGCCCGCTGCCGCGCGGGGATATCGGGTTGGAGTCGTTCGACCGGATTTCGGAAAGATCTACGACCGCGAAGTCGAAGCCGCGTTCGAGGAGGCCGTGCGCACGATCTCCGGTCTGGGTGTCTTCGTCTCGGACGCGAAGCTGCCGGAGCTCCCGTGCGATGAAACGGCGATCATCGTGATCACCGTCGAGGCGGCCGCTGCGTTCGAGCCGCTCATCACCTCTGGGAGGGTCCGCGAACTCGTCGAGCCGGCCGCGAAATGGGCGGGGGACATGGCGAAGTCCGTGAGCGGAGTCGACTACGTCCGTGCGATGCAGGTACGGCGCTTGATTCAGCAAGCATTCGACGCGATGTTCGGAACCTACGATCTGCTGCTGTCGCCGACGATGCCGATTGTCGCAGCGAGAATCGCGGACAAGCTCGAGACGTCTTTCGCGTACGGCGATCCACTCGGCTCCGGCGGAAACCTCGCGGGGCTTCCGGCTCTTTCGATCCCTTGTGGATTCTCCAGGGCCGGCCTGCCGATCGGGATGCAGATCGTCGGCGCACCGCTCTCCGACCGCGAGGCGCTCTCTTTGGGCCGTCTGTACCAGGAAAACACCGACTGGCACCGCCGCCGCCCTCCGACGGCGGGCGGGAAGGCACGGTAGGGATAGATCGAGACGCCTAACTCCTTAATGGTGAAGGCGTTCGAATACTTCATCAGATCCAGCGCTTTAGGCTGGACACCCTGAGGCAGATCCGAGCGGGGTTTATGTTCGCTTGTGTCCGCGACCCTGAACGAATTCTCGAAGTGCCACCGGATCCAAGCTTCTACGCCTCGCCGCCTCCTGGAGAATCCCAAGACCCGCGGTTACCTCCACGACCATATGCTGTTCCTGAAGCGTCGGAAGCGCAGCCAGGACCTGTCGCTCGGTCTCTACGAGTTTTCCCATCGCAAGATAAGTCTCGGCCAGGAGTATCCGCATGTAGGCTTCCAGATACTTCATTCCTAGCTGGGAGTACGCCTCGCGCCCCTTTTCGTAGAACCTGATCGCCTCGTTTAGCATGCCGCGCGCGCGGCAGGATGCGCCGAGCATCGAGGCGGCGTCGGCCAAGCCAGTGAGCTGGCCTCCTTCCCTGAGAAGTGTAGCGGCTTCGTTCAGATCAGCTAGACCGCGGTCGTAATCGCCCTCGATTTGGTGAAGGTCTCCCAGTTCAAGTAGAACCCGGCCAAACAAGGCCGGCGTTATCTCGTGGCGCATCTTACGAAGCGGCTCGAGTACGTCGAGAGCAACTTCGCAACGACCCGAGATCTTCAGAGAGGACGCCCAGAGAATCCTGCACTTGACGTAATCCTCGCGCATGCCGAATGCTAAGAAACCCTTCTCCAGCGTTTGAATGGCGTCATTGACGAGGCCGGACCGGCCAAGCCCGTACAGCACCGCCAACCTTTGGTACGTCACTCGCGCCAGTTCGGGCCTTGCGCAGATTCCTTCTTGGAATGCGGCCTCCGCGACATCAAGCCATTCAAATGCTTCATCCGGGGACCCGCTTAGCCTCCTTGAGGCTCCTGCTATTCGGGCGGCGGCACCCACGAAAAAGCTCGCGAGGTCAGACGGAAGGGCGGCGCGAATCCGTACAAGGAAGCGATAGAGTAACTCGGCTCGGGAGGCTACCAGGTGCGGAGTTGAGTCGCAGTTCTCCTGAAGAATCAGAAGGCTCTGAAATATCCTCTCAGGATCCGTCCCGCAGGATGTTCTCAATTCCGGAGGGTCTGCGAGGAACGCAGATACGCCGACATCCCACTGCAGTGTGTGACGGAAGGAGAGTCTGTACGCGATCTCCCACTGGTACTTCCGATGAGGAAGATCGAGCAGCCTGGAAGCGCGCCAACAGATGAACGCAAAGCAGGAAAGCAATTGGTCACGTTCGCCAAGTTCGTCGTCGTCCCAGGTCGATCCTTTGAGAAAGTTCCACGCAAGGTCAGCATCCCCAAGTGCCCTAGCTGGTTGCCCGATTATCCCAGTACTGAGTTGACGGGCCACGGCGTGAAGGACATCGATGTCATCTTGGCCAACTACGCTTTGAGACCTCTTGAGGCTGAGATCGCGAAGGAATCCGGAAACCCGCTCATTGGCGGCGTGGACATCTAGCCCGAGGCCGACGGACAGACCTCTGCCCGCACTGATCCAATTAGAAATCGCCTCAGTCAGTTCTGGCCCGGTTCTAGTTGTCACCATCGCCGTAATTCTCTGGCGAATCGAATGAGTCCACCTCCTCACCCACCTCGACTCCCGCCGCTGAATCGCCGACCTGAGGAGCCCACTTCGTGGCGAGTCTTGCTCGGCGAACTAACTTTCGCTGGAAGTTTGCAGAAAGGTTGTCGACAACCTGTATTAGCCAGGCTCTTGGATTCCTCGTTGGATCAAGCTTCGACAACGCAAGGATGAAGGCTTCCTGAACGACGTCCCGGGCATCCTCCTTCTGCAGATTGTGTTTCCAAGTCGCTCTTCGGACGAGTGGAAGGAAATAGCGACGGTAGAAGTCATCGAATTCGGCTGGGTCCTGTAGCAGCGAGCGACCAGCCGTCCTGTCCGCGGCAAAGCCCTTCCCCTTCACATTCCTCTTCCGACCTCGTGTTGTCAGCCTACTAATGTATTGTCGCGAAGGGAATGCTCCCTCAGCCGCAACCGCCTGATGGGTTAAAGCGCTGAGCCTGCGAGTGTTAGATAGACTGAAGGCGGGTTCGAAGCTGCTGGAGTGCTGAGCGGTCAGTCTTCCGGCGACTGATCGATTCCCTGAGGAGTGCGACGGCTGCGAATCCCTCGGGGACCATCTGAAGTTCCTCAATGATCGGAAGCGCAGCGAGAACTTCCCACTCGGCCTCCCGCTCTCGATTCATGGCAAGGAGGGACTCTGAAATGACAAGGTGAGAGTACGCGACTAAATGCCGCATCCCTAGAGTCGCATACTCCGACTGAGCTTCCCGGTATGCTTTGCACGCGTCTCCGAGGGAACCCAGGGCGCTGTAAACCCCCCCTACGTACAGCTTCAGGTCAGCACTCGCGAGAGAGGTCTCGTTGTCCGGCAGAACCGAGAGCGCCTCCTGGAATGTTTTCAACGCGAGATCGAACTGACCCTCGAGCTGGAAAAGATCACCGAGCTCCGCGAGCATTCTGGCATGAAGAAACGGATCCGCTTCAAGCCCGGCCTTGGATCGGGCATCTTCTAGAACCTTGATAGCCTGCAGATTCTCGCCCGTCTGCTTGAGTGTCATTGCAAGCAGTAGACGGCACTTCGTCGCCTCGACCAGCATCCGCAGCTTTCCAAAGCTCGCTTCCAGAGATGGCGTAAGTTCCAAGACATCTTGATAGCGACCCATCTCAAATCGGATTGCCAGGCGCGCATAGGCGACATTGCTTAGACCAGGTGCCGGATTCATGGTGTGGCGGAAGCCGGCTTCGGCTCGGTCAAGCCAGAGGAAGGCTTCTTCGCGCTTTCCGAGCTGTCGACAAGCCGCTCCAGCCAGGAGAGCCGTCTCGCCCAGGAAATAGTCGCGCTCATCGAAAAGCCCCAAGTCGAAGTTGGGCCGCGAGATCCACCGATAGGTATCCGCAGCGTCAAGCTCCACGGCAGCGGGCGCGAGGTCCCGCCTTTCCCGGAGCAATGCGCACATGGCCATCAGGATGTCCGGACTCGTCAGGAAGTGC
>DASUAD010000149.1:0-3501 GCA_035763965.1 Thermoanaerobaculia bacterium
CCGCGCCGCCGGCTTTCAGAAGAAACACGGCGCGTTCTTCTGGAACGAGGCGAACGGCGGAATCCGGCCGGTCGATTTCGCGACGGGACTGGACGACCGGCATCCCTCCGCATACCAGGTGAAGAGGGCGGAGTTCGACGAGCTCCTGCTCCGGCACGCGGAGGAGTCGGGCGCGGAGGTGAGGGAAGAGACGGCGGTGGAGCGCGTCGTCTTCGAGGGTGGTCGTGCGGTCGGCGTCATCGCCCGGTCACCGGGAGGAGGACAAGAGGAGATCTGGAGTCGCGTTGTCGTCGACGCCTCGGGGCAGGCGGCCCTTCTCTCGCGCCAGATGGGAACCCGCAAGTTCGATCCGCGGCTGAAGCGCGCCGGCCTCTTCGCGCACTACGAGGGCGTGCGCTGGCCCGCAGATCAACGGTACGGAGACATCCTGCTCCCCATCGATCGCGGGGTCTGGTACTGGGTCATCCCGTTTTCCGACCGGACGTGCAGCGTGGGCGCGGTGTTCGAGCCTTCGCTTGCCGCCTCGGCCGCCTCGCTCGAGGAGAAGCTCGACCTTCTCCTCGGCCGCTCGTCCCGCATGCAGGACTTCCTGGCGGGAGCGCGCCGGACCAGCCGGGTTCTCGGAATATCGGATTACTCGACCTCTACCGCGCGCGCCGCCGGCGACGGATGGGTGCTCGTCGGTGATGCGGCAACGTTCCTCGACCCGGTGTTCTCGACGGGTGTGTTCCTCGCGATGGCGATGGGAGAACGCGCGGCAGCGCGGATCGAACGCGCTCTCGCGCGGCCGGGCCCGGTCACCGAACGCGACCTCGCCCCATACGTGAAGGAGGCGAACCGACTCGTCAGCCGCTTCCGACGCTTCGTCTACGCGTTCTACGACCCCGTCTTCTTCGAGACCTTCTGCTCGAAGGAGCCCTTCGACAGGATGCGCGCCGCGATCACGACGGTCCTGTCCGGGGGGGTCGAGAGAATCCCGATCTCCGCGAGGATCTGGATCGGGCTGGTCTTCTTCGGGACCGCCGTGGATCGGTTCCGCCGGCGGCTCGGCCTCGGGCCCAAGCCCGAGGCGGAGGCCGCGGCCTAGCTCGACGCGCCGAGCAGCGCCGTCTTCAAGTCTTCCTGGACCGGGCTCGCTCCGAGCCAGACGGCGAAGAGCGCGTCGGCGAAATCCTTGCCCTCGATGACGCCTTTCTCCACCCCCTTCGCGGAGACGACGGTGCCCTTGCCCGGGACGTAGGTCAGGAGGATGAGATCGCCCTTCTCGACGTTGGGGATCATGGTGCCGAGACGGTCGAGCCGGGCCTTCAACGCGCCCATCTGCGCCTTCGAATTCTTCTCGAAGCCTTCCTCGATCGCTTCCGTGACCTGTTTCGTCGAGAGGGAGCGCAGGACGGAGAGTTGCATCCGTTTGATCTGATCGGAGGAGATCACGGTCGCGGCGTCCTTCGACGGGTTCTCGAGGTAGAGACCGCCGACGTACACCTTGAAGACGACTTTCTTCCGCAGTCCGGCGCCGTTCAACCGGAGCGTCTTGCCTTCGACGGTAGCCGTGTCGGGGACCGTCACGCCGGCGACCTCTTTCGCCAGGACCGCAGTCGCCGCCGCGAGGCAGAGCCCGATCGCGAGAGCCGTGATTTTCTTCATGGTGTTCACCTCGCTCGCGAGGCGAGAGTCTATCCCGGCCGGATCACCGAAGCAGAGCCCGAACCGTCCACGTACCGCACTCGAAATCGACCATCTGGCAAGTGTACGGGCCTCCTGCACCAATCTTCAAAACGAGGGCCTCGACTCATCCGTTCACGTACCGCGCCCTTGCAAGATCGACGATCTGACGAGTGTACCGGCCCGCTGCGCGGGCCAATCAAATTTTCAAAACGAGGGCCTCGACTCATCCGTTCACGTACCGCGCCCTCGCAAGATCGACGATCTCGCCAATCAATTGCGTGTAATTTCTCCCCGCCTTCTTCGCTGCCATCGCGAACTCCGCCGTCGATGCGAGCCAGGGATTCGGATTCGCCTCGATCACGAACACTTCGCCTTTCTTCGTCAGGCGCATGTCGATCCGTCCGTAGTCCCGGAGCTTCAGCGCCTGGTACGTCTGAAGCGCCGTGTCCGAAAGCCGTTTGACCGTCGACTCCTCGAGGTCCTCGGCGACGGCGGACTTGGTCACCTTGTAGGCCTCGGTCTCCTTGTCCCACTTCACATCTTTGCCCGCGATTCTCGGAGTCCCCTTCGGCAACTTCGAGAGGTCGAGCTCGACCATCGGAAGCACCTCGGGATTCTCGTTGCCGAGCACTGCCGCGTAGATCTCGCGCCCCTCGATGTACTCCTCGATCAACGCCGGCGAGTCGAACTCCTCGTGGATGTAGTGGATCTTCTCCATCAGCTCCTTCACGCTCCCGACGACCGAGCTCGCGTCGATCCCGATCGAGCCGTCCTCCGACGTCGGCTTCACGATCAGGGGGAACTCGATGTCGTGCGAGTGGTCGAGCTTGCCCCGGTACGAAGTCGCGAAGTAGGGCGTCTTGATTCCGTGGAACGCGAAGATCTTCTTCGCGAGCGCCTTGTCCTGCGCGAGGTAGAGCGAGTGCGGGCCCGCTCCCGTGTACTGGCGACCGAGCAGGTCGAGGTAGGCGGCGATGTTCATGTCCTTGGTGTCGTCGCCCGCGTAGGACTCGGTCAGGTTGAAGATCAGGTCGGCGTCGCTGCGCGCGAGGGCCACGAGGCTCTTCTCCTCGCCGTCGAGCACCTGGTAGTGCGGCTCGTGCCCCAGCTTCTGCAGCGCGTCGAAGACCTCTTCGCGGTCCGCCTTCTCGCGTTTCTTCCGGCGGCGTCGCTTTCCGGGCGCCGGCTTCTCGGGCGGGGGCTCCGGCGGCGGTTCCTCTTCCTCCCAGACGTCGTACAGGACCGCGACCTTGAGCTTCGTCGTGCTCATCGGGTCACTGCGTGCTGAACTTGCCGCGCGTCAGGTAGTTCATCGCGAGCGCGGTGGCGTAAACGGTGACCTCGGTCAGGTGCTCCCTCTCGCACTTGAGCTCGGCCTTCAATCCCAGTTCGGAAACTTTCGAGACGATGGCCTCCACGAGCGCCTTGACGAGCGGTCGCTGGACTCCGGTCCAGTACGTGACCTTGTCGATGACGGTCTCCCGGTTCTCGCGCAGGAGGTCGGCCGCCGGACGGACCCCTTTCGTGCGCCGGCGGGAGGCTTTGAAGATGTCGACGAGATCCGTCTCGAGCGGGAGCTCCTGCGTCGAGAGCGGTTCGACGAGCGCCTTCTGGTAGAAGTCCGCGACGGTCGTCTCCATCTCTTCGACGGTGAGGTCGGTCCTCCCCTGGGGGCGCAACGGCTCCACGTCTCCGAACTTCCGGGCCATGCGGTCGACGTATCGGAGCTTCGCCATCGCGCCCGACCAGCCGCGGTATTTCTTGCGCCAGTTCGACCGTGGGGTCAGCCACACGGCGAAGGTCTCCGCGAAGTCCTCGTCGGGATGCTTCTGC
>DASUAD010000150.1:0-2585 GCA_035763965.1 Thermoanaerobaculia bacterium
GGAGCGCGTCAAGATCGTCGACTTCGGCTTGGCCCACGCGGTCGATGACGTGCGGTCCACGCAGCCGGGCACGGTGATCGGCACACCGGAATACATGTCGCCCGAACAAGCCCGCGGCGAGGCGACCTCGGCCGCCTCGGACCAGTTCTCCTACGGCTGCATCCTCTACGAAATGCTGACCGGACGGCGCGCATTCGCTCGACCTTCCGCTGCCGAGACGATCTCCGCAATCCTCCGCGACGAACCGGAGCCGATCGAGGAGTCGAACCCGGCCGTCCCGCCGCCGGTGCGGTGGATCGTCGAACGCTGTCTCGCCAAGTCCCCGAGCGGACGCTACGTCTCGACACGCGACCTCGTGCGAGAGCTTCAGGCCTTTCGGGAGCATTCGGGGCGGGCGGTTGGAGCGTTGCCTGTCTCCCCTCCCAGGCTGCGGAAACGAGTCCTTCCGAAAGCCGCGGGCGTCGCGGCGCTCCTCGCTTTTGGAGGCGCTGCAGCTCTCCTTCTGACCCGGGCGATTCAGCCGCGTCACGAGCCCGACTTCCGGCGGCTCTCCTTTCGACCCGGGGTCGTCTGGCGGGCTCTCTTCGTCCCGAACTCGGACAACATCCTCTACACCGCATCCTGGCAGGGGGTACCCGCGAAGACTTTCCTGACGATACCGGAGTCGTTCGGAACCGACCGAAGCCTCGAATCCGAGACTCAGCTCCCGATGGCCTACTCCGGGGATGGCTCCCAGGTCCTCGTGCTCCTCGGACGCTCCCGAGCCGCGATCAACGCCCGCGGCACTCTCGCCTGGTGGCCGGCTCTCGGTGGCAAGCCGCGACCGATCCTCCAGAACGCCGGCTGGGCCGATTGGTCGGAATCTCGCCGCCTCCTCGCCGTGGTTCGTGATACGGGGGCCGAACGCGTCCTCGACGTCCGGACGGCGAACGGCAGGCTCGAGCGCTCCGTCTTCCACACTACAGGAGGGATTTCATACGTTCGCTTCTCTCCCGACGGCCAGAGCATCGCATTCATCCATCACCCGTCGCGGTACGACGATGCCGGCGAGGTGCGCATCGCCGAGACGGGCCGGACGATCTCCCGCGCGCTCACTCCGAGATTCCAGCACTGCGCCGGTCTCGATTGGAACCAACGGTCCGGAGAGATCTGGTTCACCGCCTCACGATCGACGGTCGCCAGCGGGCGTCTGTGGAAGCTCAGTCCCGGCGGACGGCTGCGGGCGGTCCTGTCGTTCCCGGACTTCTTCACGCTCCAGGACGTCGCGTCGTCCGGAGCCCGCTGCCTCCTCGTTTCGAACGCGGGCGGCGTGGCCCTCTTCGTCCGGCGATCCGGAGGTGCGCCCAAGGACCTGACGTGGCTCGGCTCCTCGCTGATCACGGACATCTCGCCGGACGGGAGCAGCCTGCTCTTCGAGGACAGCGGCGCCGGGGAAAAATCTCTCGGGACGTGGATGCGTCCGGTGGACGGAGGCGAGGCCGTGCGGCTCGGAACGGCGGCTTTCGGCAAGTTCTCGCCGGACGGACGCTCGATCATCGCCTTGACCCCTCAACTCTCCGGCTCGCAGCAACTGATTCTGATTCCGGTCGGACCCGGGACCACTCGCCAGCTGACGTCCTCGAAGGCGAGCTACTCCACGCCTTCATTTGCCGGGCCGAATACGATCCTTTTCGTTCGCTCGGACGCGGGCCGAAGCGAGGTGTGGAGAATGTCGACGGACGGCACGGGCGCGCGGTCCCTCGGTGCGGAAGGGTGCGACATGCCTTCCGCGAGCCCGTCGGGTCTCTCGTTTCTCTGCCGAGGCGGCGAGACGAAAGACGCCCTTTATCTCTTTCCCATGGACAAGGGGGCGGGACGCAAGCTCTACGAGCTTCCCGAAGGAACGCCGATCAACTACGCGCGCTGGAACGGCTCGGGAGAGCAGGTTTTCGCGGTGACTCGGGATCTGCGCTTCATCACCATCGAAGCGTCCACGGGCCGGGTCCTCGCGTCCGAATCGTTCGATCTGGGGGAATCCGTCGGGTCCGACTCATTCATCGCAGCGGCTTTCAGCGCGGATGCGTCGATCCAGGCGTTTTCTTTCGATCGTTTCTCATCCGGTCTTTATCTCGCAGACGGTCTGTGAGATTCGGCAAGAAGGAGGAAGGATTCATGCCCAAGAAAAAGAAAATCGCGGAAATCGTCCTCTACGATAACTCCACCTACACATACGAATCGAGCAGGGGACCCGATTGCGACACCAAGCCGCCGGAGACTCGGGCCACGAAGAAGACGAAAAAGCGGAAGAAAGCGTCCAGGTAGATCCCCAGGCGGAAGGAGTCGATCGGGGGATATGCCTCGCGTCGTTCGGAATCCCGATCTGCTCCTCTACTGGCTCGACGAGCAGCTCTTCATCAAGGATCTCCGGAAGGGAACGAGGGCGATCGCGAGCACAGAAGTCATAGCGGTTCTGGACGCCTTCAGCCGGCCTCGGCATCCCACGAAGGCAATCGAAGCCCTCGAGGGATACGAGGCCGGCTCGGTCCGTCGCGCCATCCGGAGGCTAACGCAGCTCGGGTTCCTGCTTTCCGAGAAAGAGGGGCGCC
>DASUAD010000151.1:0-5297 GCA_035763965.1 Thermoanaerobaculia bacterium
CTCGGGGGCAGCGTGCCGACTCCGGAATCCGGGATCGAGGCGGATGTGATCGAAGTCGCGTCGCTCGACCAGCTCGCGGCGAAGACGGAGTCCGAGGTGCGCGGGAAGATCGTGTTCTTCAACCGGCGCATGCGGCGCACGTCCGACGGCGCGGGTTACGGTGAAGCGGCCCCGGTGCGAGGCGCCGGGGCGTCGCGTGCCGCGAAGCTCGGCGCGGTCGGCGTTCTCATCCGTTCGATCGGCACCGACTCGAACCGCACGCCGCACACGGGCTCGCTGAAATACGAGGACGGGATCGGGAAGATCCCGGCGGCCGCCGTCTCGATTCCCGACGCGGATCTGCTCGATCGGCTCGTCCGGGAGGGCAAGCCGGTGCGGGTCCGGTTCACGCTCGGCTGCCGGGACCGCGGGGAGAGCGAGACCGCGAACGTGATCGGCGAGATCCGCGGCCGCGGAAAACCGGAGGAGATCGTTCTTCTCGCCTGCCACCGGGACTCCTGGGACCTCGGGGAGGGGGCGATCGACGACGGGGCCGGCTGCGGGATCGTCATCGAAGCGGCGCGCCTGATCGCCGGCGTGACCCCGCCTCCGCTCCGAACGATCCGGGTCGTTCTGTTCGCCAACGAGGAGAACGGGCTCGCGGGCGGGAAAGCCTACCCGGTGCAGCACGAGGCCGAGCTGCCGCGGCACGTCGCCGCTCTCGAGTCGGACCTCGGAGGCGGCCGTCCGACCGGGCTCGCGTGGAACGCGGGTCCTTCCGCCGAGCCACTCCTCCGGGAGATCGCCGGTCTGCTCGATCCGCTCGGCGCCGGGGAGCTTCGGTCGAAGGGAGCCGGCGGGGCGGACATCTCGCGTCTCGTGCTCGCAGGAGTGCCGCTCTTCAGCATCCGCCAGGACGCCTCGCGCTACTTCGACTGGCATCACACCGCGAACGACACGTTCGACAAGCTCGAGCCGGAGTCGCTCGACCGGATGGCGTCCGCCGTGGCGGCGTTCGCGTACGTCGCGGCGTCGGTTCCGGAGCCGTTCGAGAAGATTCCGGTCGAGAGAAGGGTGCTGCCGAAGTTCTGAGGGATATCTCCCTCTCCCCGCGGCTCGGGAAGAGGGCCGGGGTGAGGGGCGCTCCCGCCTATCGAATTCGGAAGACCCTCACGACTTCGCCGACCTCGGTCATGTGCACCGTGTGCGTGGTGAAGATGTGCGTCCAGGCGCTCCCGCTCCAGAGGGTCGAGATTCCCTTCACGACGCCGTAGAAGCCGATCTGCGCGAGCCATGCGACCGAGACCGCGGCTTCGGAGGGAGTTCCCCATCGAAGGTAGAACTCGAACGGATGCCAAAGCGCGTACACGACCCCCGACAGCACGGCGCCGGACACCGCCGAACGCGCCACGATCGCGAGGCGCGGCGCGAGCAGGCTTTCGAAGAGGATCATCACCGGAAGGAAGGTCCCGACGCCGAAGAGCACCAGGGCGGCAGCGTATCCGCCGAATGGCTGACCGAACGTCACGCGCGGGTCGCCGGCGAGAAGGCCCGAAAACGCCGCGGTCGCGCAGAAGGCCACCCACTTCGCGCCGCGTGGAAACCGGAGCAGCAGAGTGTCAGGGGAATACCCGCGGACGCCGAGAAAGAACGCGAGCGGCACGACGACGCCGGATGCGAAATGGAAGAGCGCCCACCGCAGCACCGAACCGGTCGTCTGCGCGTGCCATGCCGCGGCGGCTCCCCCGCTCATTCCCGCCGAGGCCACGTGCGCGCGCACGTCGAGAGCTCGCCCGGCGGCGACCAGGATCAGGAGGTAGAGCAGGATGCCCGCGCACTCCGTCGCCGGACGGCGGATCGGCAGCCCGCTCTCGTGATTAATCGGCTTCCGATCGCGGGCCAGGCGGAGCAGGACGAAGACGAGGACGAGCGTGACCGCCTCCGCGACGAGGTAGTGCACGGGCTTCGGCGCGAGCGGGAGCGTGCGGCCGCGGTCGGCGATGAGGACGACCCACGAGAGGATCCAGGCGGCGACGAAACCGAGGAGAAGGGATTTCCTCCTCACGCGGTCTCCCGGCGTTCAGCTCTTTCGCGACGCCACGCGCTCGCGCGCGGCCTGAACCTCGGGATGCTGGAAACCGAGGAGCTCGGCGATGCGCCGCGCGAGCTGCCCCTCGACGGCCGTCAGCACGCCGTCCGAGTACACGACGCCCCAGATCGCCTCGATCAACCTCAGGCGCTGATCGCGCGAGAAGCCCTCCGTGACGGTTTTCGTGAACTGGTAGAGGTCGACGCTCTCGCGCCGCGCCTCCTCCGCGAGACGCATGACCTCGCGTACGTCGTCCTCAGGGACTCCCAGGTCTTCGCGAGCGAGTCGTGCGATCCGCTCCCGTTCGTGCGACGTGAAGTTTTCGTCGGCATGCGCGATCTCGAGAAGGAGCGCACAGGCCGCCACCGCGATCGGATCGGTGACGGGGCCCGCGGGCGCCGAGGACTTCTTCGCTGAAAAGAAGGACCGGATCGAGTCGAGAATCACAGGACGAGTCTAGCCCCGGCGATCATCAAGATTGCTTCAAAGAGGGAAACTTTTCGCGTGTCCGGTGCGTAAAGGAAGGTTGGAAGACACGACCATGACCAATCGCGAACTGGAAACGCTCCTTCTCACTCTCGAGTCCACCCCCGCCCTGCTGGCGCGCGCCGCATCGGAGCTTCCCGAGGACATGGTGCGCCAGCGCGGCACGGCCGGAGGCTTCTCGCTCGTCGAGCACGTGTGGCACCTGGCCGACCTGGAGCGCGAAGGCTACGGCACGCGCATCCGGAGGCTGCTCACGGAGGACGAACCCCGCCTTTCGAACTTCGACGGCGATCGGGTCGCGCGCGAGCGCCTCTACCAGCGCCGGGATCTCGCCGAAGGCCTCCTCGCGTTCACCTCGGCACGCACTCGCAACCTCCAGACGCTGCGCGATCTCTCCCCCTCCGACTGGAACCGCACCGGGGAGCAGGAAGGCGTGGGGGTCGTCGCTCTCGCCGACGTTCCGCGAATGATGGCCGAGCACGACCGTGCGCACGGACTCGAGGTTGCCGAGCTCGTCCGCGAGATCCGCGACGGAGTCGCACCGCGGGGCGAGCCGCCGATCTCCGCGGTCGCGTGATCCGCTCTTAGCTCGGGACTTTCAGGTCGGGAGTCTTCGCGGCGCGCCGGCTCTTCCGCCATTCGCGCAACCCGGCAATGATGCCGGGCAGGATCGACAAAAAGACGACGACCACGATGACGATTTCGATGTGCTCGCGCACTCCCGGAATCTGACCCAGGAAGTAGCCGATTCCGGTCATCGAGGTCACCCAGAAGACGCCGCCGAAGACGTTGAACGCGACGAACCGGCGGTAGTTCATGGCGCCCATCCCGGCGACGATCGGGGCGAAGGTCCGGATGATCGGCATGAAGCGCGCGATGATGATGGTCTTGCCGCCGTGCTTCTCGTAGAAGTCGTGCGCGCGCCTCAAGTGGTCGGGGTTGAAGAAGAGCGACTTCGGCCGGGTGAAGAGCGCCTGGCCCACGCGCCGACCGAACCAGTAACCGACGGTGTCACCGACGACCGCCGCGACCGAGAGCAGTCCGATCACGTGCCATGCGTTCAGCTTCCCGGCGGCAGCGAAGACGCCGGCAGTGACGAGGAGAGAGTCGCCGGGAAGAAAGAACCCGACGAGAAGACCGGTTTCCGCGAAGACGATCGCCGTCATCGCCGTCAACCCGCCGACGCGGATCAACGTCTCGACGTCGGTCAGCCTGTGGAACGTGTCGATCAACCACTGCACGAGCGCGCGGATGGTAGCAGAGCGGTCTAAGATTCCGGCCGTGCCGGAATACAGCGACGAGCACGCGAGGTCGGGTCTCGACGCGGAGCTCCCACCGATCGAGACATGGCCGAATCAGTACCCGGACTACGAGATCATCGTCGAGATCCCGGAGTACAACGCGATCTGTCCCAGGACGGGGCTGCCCGACTTCGGACACCTCACGATCCGTTACGTGCCCGATGAACTTTGCCTGGAATTGAAGTCGCTCAAGCTCTACATCGTCGGGTATCGCAACGTCGGCATCTTCTACGAGAACGCGGTCAATCGGATCCTGCGCGACTGCGTCGCCGCATGCCGTCCCAGGAAAATGACCGTGATCGGAAAGTTCTCGTCGCGTGGCGGGATCTCTTCGACGGTCGAAGCGAGTTATCCGACGGACCCCTCACTCTGACCCTCTCCCCGCACGCGGGGAGAGGGGAATACCGCCGAACTCCGCCTGCAGGGCCTCGCCCAGACGCTCGGCGATCGGCCCGGGTCGCCCATCGCCGATGCGGCGGCCTTCGATCTCGACGAGCGGATAAGTCCACATGGTGGTCGAAGCGAGAAAGACCTCACTCGCCGCGAACAGCTCGTCGATCACGATCGGTCGCTCTTCGATCGGGTAGCCGAGCGCCGCGGCCGCCTCGAGGGCGGCGCCCCGCGTGATGCCCGGGAGGATCCGGGGGCCCCGAGGCGCCGTTCGGATCACACCATCGACGCACGCGAACAGGTTGGCCTTCGTGCCCTCCCAGGCGATCCCGTCGCGAACGAGGATCGCCTCGATCGCGCCGGCCTCCCGCGCCGCCTGGGACGCGAGGATGTTCGGCAGCAGCATCACGCTCTTCACGTCGCAGCGTCCCCAGCGCTCGTCCGGTACGAAGATCGCGCTGCCGCCGCCCGGAGGCGGCGGAGGATCCGTTCGACGCGCGAAGGCGAAGACCGTCGGGGGCGTGCCCTCGGGCGGAAACGCGTGGTAGCGCGGCGCCGCGCCCCGCGAGACCTGGGCATAGACGAGCGCGTCTTCCTTCTCGAGACCGTTCTCGGCGAGCAGGCGCGACGCGACCTCCGGGAAGAACGCGGGATCCGCGGGGATCCGGATCGCCGTCAGACCGTCCCGCATGCGCTCGAGGTGCTCGGCGAGCCGATACGGACGCCCGCCGCCGTAGCGCACGACCTCGTAGATCGCGTCGGCGAAGAGGAAGCCCCGATCCTCCGGCGAGATGTGCGCTTCCTCGCGCGGGACGAACCGGCCGTTGACGTAAACGATCAAGCGGGGGGATTGTAATCGCGAGCGCCCCTAGAACGCCGAAGGTTGCACCCTCTCCTTCCGGGAGAGGGGGCCGGGGGTGAGGGGGGTGCCTGAGGGGGGTCTCGGTTCCGCCATACAATCCCCCCGCTTGATCGTTTACGTCAACGGCCGGTTCGTCCCGCGCGAGGAAGCGCACATCTCGCCGGAGGATCGGGGCTTCCTCTTCGCCGAC
>DASUAD010000152.1:0-3112 GCA_035763965.1 Thermoanaerobaculia bacterium
ACGTCCACTTCGACGTCGAGCACGCGGGCTTCGATCCCGAACGTCGCGGCGGAGTGAACTCGGGCGAGCATGCCCTGAGTTGTCGCGGGGACAGGTCTCGCGGACCTACACCCGCCGCGGGCCTAAGCTTCGGGTTCGCGGCGCGAGGAGTCTCGCGAGGTAATCGAGCGAGGAGCCTCGCGCCGCGGGAGCGCGAGCGCAGCGAGGGATCAGGCGCTCGGTCGAGCCCGGCCTGGCGAGCCGAGCGCCGGTGGCGTCAGCCAGATCCCGAGCAAGTGAGCGCGACGGCTACCGGGCCGCGGGGATCCGGATCCGGTCGCCCGGCCGGATCTTCGCCCAGGACGGAATGCTGTTCACCGCGAGAATGCGAGCGACCGTGGTTCCGTGCTTCAGCGCGATCCGATAGAGCGTGTCCCCCGACCGGACCTGATAGTGCTTCGGCTGGGCGCGGCGGCCGGGCGGCCGGGTCTTCGAGCGGGACGCCACCAGAGTCTTCTGGGCCTTCGCGGTGCGGCTCTTGCGCGCCGAGGCGTACCGGGCTTCGACCCTGTGGCGTCCGGGTACGACGAGAACCCGCCCTTTCGCGATCCGACCGCGGCGGGAGAGCCCGTTCACCGAGGCGAGCGAGGCGACGGAGACCCCGTATCGCCGCGCGATCCGGGCGAGGGTCTCGCCCCGCCGCACCACGTGCCTGCGGGCGATCGGGAAAACGGCGGTTGGCGCGCCGGCGAAGGCGAGTCGGATGTCCTCCCTCGTTCCGAGCGGGACCTTCAGCTCGTACCCCTCGGGCTGCCGCGGAGTGATCGAAGACTTGAGCTCCGGGTTCAGGTGGCGGAGCTCCTCGAGCTGAACGTCCTCGCCGGCGAGGTGCTTCAGGTGCACGGGCCGGTCCAGGGTCACCGTCTCGTACTCCATGGGCGCCTCGTACTCGACCTCGAAGCCGTAGTGGACCGGGTTGCGAGCGATCAGGGTCGCGGCGATCACGGCGGGCACGTAATTCTGAGTCTGCGGGCGGATCGCGCCGGAGGCGGCGAGCTCCCAGAAGTCCCGCGCGCCGGTGCGTTGCATGGCGCGGAGGATCTTCCCCTCTCCCGCGTTGTAGGCGGCCATGGCCAGGTACCAGTCGTCGAAGAGCTCGTGCAGGTAAGAGAGGTAGCGCGCCGCGGCGCGGGTCGCCTTTTCCGGGTCGCTCCGTTCGTCCACGATCGCGTTCGCGGTCAAACCGAACTGGCGGCCGGTCCGCGGCATGAACTGCCAGATGCCGTGCGCGCTCATCGGAGAGCGCGCGTGGGGCAGGAACGACGACTCGATCAACGCGAGCTGGGCGAGATCCCTGGGAATCCCCTCTTCGCCGAAGATCCGGTGGATCATCGGCATGTAGCGGCCCGAACGGGCGAGACCGCGGCTGATGACGCCGTGGATGCGCTCGTCGTTCTGGAACGCGGCGAGGATGCGGAGGACCGGCTCGTTGATGATGATCGGGATGTCGTAGGAAAGGTCGACCGTATCCGAGTCGACCGCCTCTTTGGCGTGAACCATGCCTTCCGCGGTCGCCGGCTCCGCGATCTCGTTCAGCTCGGTCGCCATCTGCCCGTCGGACGTGCCGGCCTCTTCGGCCGGGCCGGCGAGAGCCTCGTACCGAAGGGCGCTCTCGTAGAGCTGGAAGGAATACGCGAGGAGTTCGGGATCGGTCGGCGCCTCTCCGGTCTCGGGTCGGAGAACGGCGATCGCCTGCCGGAAAAAATCCCGTGCGCAGTCGAAGTCGCCGGCAAGAGCGGCTTCCCGGCCGCGAGCGAAGAGCTCCGACGCCTTCGTCATCGCGACGTATTCGGGGGAGGGCCGGGGCGGGGAGACGGGCCCGGCGGAATTTGCCGAGCAACCGAACAGACCCGAGAGCAGACACATCAAAAACGCGAAGTCTCTCCCCCGGAGGACGAGTGTCTTCGGAAGCATCTGGAAAAAGGGTACCGCCGGGAGTTTCCGAATTGCAAAACCTTTTTCAGGGTGTGGCCGGACGAGGACAACAAAAAAAAGTCCCAAGCCCGAGAGCCCGCCGCCAAAGACCGTCACCTGCCGGGTGTCGGGGATCACGTCGGCCCCGGCGCTTTGACAGGTTTACTTTCCGAATATCTGGAACTTGAGCGAGAGAAGAAGCTTCTCGAGATCCTGCGACTCGAGCGGAATCGAAAACGTCCGCTCCTCCCCGACGCGGCGGTTGTTGCGGTCCTGGAACCGGAGCGTGATCGAAATCTGCTCGCCGCTCGCAAGCTCGCGCCGCGGGACATCGAGCTCGTAGACCCGGCTCACCTCCTTGCGGTGGTTCAAGCTGTTCGCGAGCAGGTCGTCGACCGAGATCCCGGCAGCGGCTCGTCGCGTCGGCTTCAATGCCGGTGACAGCGAGGTCGCGTTCTTTCGCAGCCGCTCGAGCTCGGCGAGGATGTCGACGTTCGATCCGACGCGAACGTGCTTCACTCCGGCCTCGGGCGTCGGCCCGGGCTCCCGGCTTTGAGCGAACGAGACGTCGGCAATCTCTTCGCTCGACGCTTCGACCCCCGACGGCCGCACTTCCGGCGGCAGGAAAGAAGCGTCGCTGTCGAACTCGATTTCCGCGGGCACGTCGGTCGCGCCCGGCGTCGGCCGCACCGGCGCCAGCTCCGGAGGGGGGAAGGAAACCATGCTGCGTGGGATTTCGAGCGCCGGCGGTTTCTTCTCGTCGAGGAAAGCGGGCCGTGTCTGTTCCGCCGGGACGGGGGGAGGCGGCACGGCGGGCCGTGTCTGTTCCGCCGGGATGGGAGGCGGCACGGCGGGCCGTGTCTGTTCCGCGGAGGGAGGCGGCGCGGCGGGCCTGGCGGCCGGCGGGGGAGGGACCGCAGTCCGGGACGGCCGCTCTTCGCCGACCATTCTCTTCTTCAGGGTGCGAAGCGTGATCCGCGAAATGGCTTTGAGCGTCTCGAAAACACCCTGGCCGAGGATTGCGCTCGCTTCGTAGCTCTCGATGGCGCGATCGCGGTTCAGGTCGGCCTCGAGCTCTTCCACCGTCAGGAGGTTCGCGAGGTCGCGCTTGTTGTACTGCAGCACGAGTGGAATCTCGTCCAGGTTGAGCCCGATCTCC
>DASUAD010000153.1:0-9123 GCA_035763965.1 Thermoanaerobaculia bacterium
CTTCTACCGGCGCGGCGAGTCCTTCGTGAGCACCCGGCGGCGCGAGGTCGCGGCGATGATGCTGTGGTCGCTGCCGTTCTGGTTCCTCTTCGAGGCGTTCAACCTGCGCCTGCGCAACTGGTACTACGTCTTCGGGCTGCGAACGCTCCCGGGCTCGTTCCTGATGGCGGTGCTCGCGTTCGCCACGGTTCTACCCGCGTGTTTCTTTCACGCCGAGGTGCTCGATGCGTTCGGAGTCTTCCGCCGGAAGCGGTGGCGGCCGCTCCGCGTGACGCGCGGGGTCCTCGCTCTCTGCACGGCGGCCGGCGCGGCGTGCACGATCCTCCCTCTGCTGTGGCCGCGGTGGGCTTTCTGGATGGTGTGGGGAACGCCGCTCGGCGTCCTGGAGGCCGTGAACTACCGTTCGGGCGCGCCATCGCTGCTGCGCGACCTCGAGCAGGGCCGGCCCGGGCGGCTCCTCCGGCTTCTCGCCGGCGGACTTTTCGCGGGCGCGGCCTGGGAGCTCTTGAACTACTGGGCGCGGACGAAGTGGATCTACACGGTTCCCGGCTTCGAGCAATGGAAGCTCCTCGAGATGCCGTTCGCCGGCTTCGGAGGTTTTCCGCCGCTCGCGGTGTCCGCGTTCGCGTGGCTCTCCTTTGTTTCGCACCTGAGAGGACGCCGGCGCCTCGCGGCCGCCGCGGCTGCGATCGTCCTCGTCGCGGCGGCGGCGATCGCCACCCTCGATCGAAACGTTCAGTCAATACGGCCCGTCCTCTCCGACCTGTCGGGCCTGGACGCTGCGGCAGTCGAAAAGCTGCGCGCAGCCGGGATTCCCTCGCCCGAGCGCCTCGACCGCGCCGTGCGGCGCGAAGGGCTCGACGCCGTCGCGTCGCGGACCGGAATTCCCGCCGGCGCTCTCTCGCTCGCCGCGAGCGAAGCGTCGCTCGCGTTGCACAAGGGCATGGGAGCCGACGCCGCCCGCCTGCTCCGGGCCGCCGGTATCCGAACCGTCGCGGACATCGCGGGCGCCGACGCCGGCGAGCTCACGGCGCGCCTCGCGCGCGTCGCGGCGGAGCGCGGTGAAACGGCGCCGCGACCGGAATACGTACGCGTCTGGATCCGCGCCGCAGACCCGGACGGACGGCCGCGGCGCTGATCGGATAACTTATCCGCCCCGTGAAGCTCCGATCGGCGCCTGCGCTCTTCGCTGTCGCTCTGCTCGTTGCCTGTGCGGGGACCCCGGCGACCGATCCGGTCGAGCCCGCCCCCCCGCAGGGACCCGTCCGGTTCACGATCCTCCAGATCAACGACGTCTACAAGATCGAGGGCCTGGAGGGCGGCCGCGTAGGCGGCCTCGGCCGCGTTCGAACACTCCGAAAGCAGCTCGAGTCGGAGGGCCGCCCGGTCCTTCTTCTCCACGCCGGAGACATCCTGTTCCCGTCGGTGATGAGCAAGTACCTCCGCGCTCAGCCGATGATCCGGATCCTGAACCTCCTCGACGGGGACGCCGGGGCGTTCGACCCGAACCTGTTCGTCACGTTCGGCAACCACGAGTTCGACGACCGCGATCCGGGCGTCCTCCTCGGTCGCATCGCTCAGTCCGACTTCGCGTGGTTGTCTTCGAACGTGCGCTATCGCAGCTCGACGTCCGCCGCCGGCGATTTCTTCTCCGCCCGGCTCGCCAACGCGCACGACGTCGTCGTGAAGGACGTCGGCGGCGCGCGCCTCGGAATCTTCGGTCTCACCACCGACACCCAGCCGCGCGATTACGTCTCCTATGAGTACGAGCCGGCGGAGCGCCGTTCGGCCGTCGAGCGCGCGATCGACCGCCTGCGTAGGGAGGGAGCGACGGCGATCGTCGCGCTGACGCACCAGGATCTCGAGGAGGACGAAAGGCTCGCGCGCGACTTTCCCGCGGTCGGCCTCGTCGTGGGTGGCCACGAACACTTCTTCCTGCAGCGAAAGATCGGATCGACGTGGATCACCAAGGCCGACGCGGACGCGAAGAGCGTGGTGGTCCACGACGTCCGCGTGTCGCCGAACGGCTCGATCACGGACGAGCTCCGCCGGGTGCCGCTCGGACCCGAGGTCGCGAAGGATCCCGCGATCGAAGAACAGGTCCGGGTCTGGCTCGCCGAGCTCGCGGCGACGGTCAAGGCGCAGACCGGCCGGGACCTCCAGGAGGTCGTCGGCGAGACCGAAAACCTCCTCGAGGGAGAGGAGCCCGCGGTCCGCGGGCGGGAAACCGCCCTCGGCAACTTCCTGGCGGACGTGATTCGAGACCGCATGAAAACCGATCTCGGCTTCGTCAACGGCGGCGCGATCCGCATCAACGACAACATCCCGCCGGGCCCGATCGTGAACTACGACCTCGAGGGGATCTTCTATTTCGACAACTCGGTCGTCTCGTTCGAGATCACGGGAGCGGAGCTGCTCGACCTGCTTCGTACGTCCGTATCGAAAGTCCACTCCGGCCACGGGCGGTTCCTGCAGGTCTCGAGAATCCGCTTCCGGTACCACGTCGGCGGCACCCTCGATCAGCCGGTGTACACGGTGAACGAGTCCGACGTCCAGGTCGCTCCGCGGGGCGCGCCGGGATGGCAGGCGCTCGATCCCGCCGCGAAGTATTCCGTGGCGTCTCTCGACTTCCTCTGGGAGAACGGATACCGCGACGGCTACTCTCTCTTTTCCCGTGGGCGCGGCGGATCGAGCCCGCGGCGCCTCGACTCGGGCCCGCTCGGGTGGAGGGCGGTGACGGAGGAAGCGATTCGCGCCCTCCCGGGAAGACGGGTCACCTCGAAGATCGAGGGGAGGATCGTGCGGGTGGAGAATCCCGCAAGTCCCCCGTCCTGAGTCTGTTCCAGCGCGGCAGGACCCTTGCAGTTCCGCGGACGCCGTGGATTCGAAATCGTCGCCCGCGCAGGGAAATCGCCTGGAGCGTTTCTCTCAGGCCGTGTCGCAGTGGACCGGGAGCTCTCGTGCGTTCGGCCTGGCGCTCGGTCTGGTCATCGTATGGGCGATCGTCGGGCCGCTCTTCGGTTTCTCTCAGAGCTGGCAGATGGTCATCAACACCGGCACGACGATCGCCACGTTCCTCATGGTGTTCCTGATCCAGCGCGCCCAGAACAAGGAGTCGCGTGCAATCCAGCTCAAGTTGAACGAGATCGTCGCCGCGATCGAGGGAGCCTCGAACCGCCTCGTCGGAGCGGAGGAGCTTTCCGAGGAGGAGCTCCATCGCCTGCACGATCGCTACGTGAAGCTCGCCGAAGAGGTCCAGACCCGGCACGGGTCGTTGAATCGCGCCGCGTCGGTCGAGGAAACGACCGGCACGCGGCCCGCAACCGAGGCGGCGATGCGGGCCTCCCGCTGAGCTACCGTTTCGGAGGGCGTGAGGGACGCAGGTCGATCCGCGACGCGATCGCGCGGTCCGGAAAACGAATGAGATCCGATACCGCTTCCGCGACGTCGTCGGACGAGAGCATCCACGCGTGATCGCGATTTCCGTGCGAGTGTCCGAACTCGGTCGCGACCGATCCCGGCAGGATCGCCGCGACGCGGATGCCCTGATGGCGCAAGTCGAGCATGGACGCCTCCGAGAAGCCGAGGAGTCCGAACTTCGAGGCGTTGTAGGCCGAGCCACCTGCGAAGGCGTTGACCCCCGCAAGGGATCCGATGTTGACGATGAACCCTCCCCCCGATCGCTTCATGAGAGGCACTGCGAAGTGGGTCGCGTAGTACGGACCGAAGAGGTTGGTTTCGACGACGGCGCGGAAGCGCTCGGGCTCGAGCTCCGCCACGGAACCGAACTCACCGATCCCGGCGTTGTTGACGAGGACGTGGAGGCGGCCGAACGTCTCCGCCGTCCAGTCGATCAATGCGCGCTGATCGGTTTCGCTGCGCACGTCGGCCGCTCGACCGGCGAAACGCCCCGAGGGGACCTCCTTCCGAATTCTCTCGAGACCGTCGCGGACGCTTCCGGCGTCGCGGCCCGAGATTCCGACCGCGAGCCCGTCGGCGGCGAGGCGCCGCGCGATCGCGAAACCGATCCCCCGGGTCCCTCCGGTCACCAGCGCGACCCGCTCGTTGGCCATGGCGGGATCGTATCCGAGATGGCCGTCGCCGCGTCCGCCGGTTGCGCGGACCGGTCTGGTACTGTGCGATGAAGCAGTCGGGGAGGAACGCGATGGCCGTCGTCCTGGCGATCGGCGCGACGCTCGTGCTGATCCTGATCGTGCTCAATCTCTCCTCCGGCGAGAAAAAGATCAAGCATCAGATTGAGCCGCTCTACGCGGTGGGCGATCCGCAGTTTCTCCGCTCGATGGGAACCCTGCTCGGCCCTCCGGTCGTCGGCGGGAACCGCGTCACCACTCTTCTGAACGGCGACCAGATATTCCCGGCGATGCTCGATGCCATTCGGGGAGCGAAGGAGACGATCGACTTCGAGACCTACATCTACTGGTCGGGGGACATCGGGCAGCAGTTCGCCGACGCCCTCTCCGAGCGCGCCCGCGCGGGTGTGCGGGTCCATGTGCTTCTCGACTGGGTCGGAAGCGGGAAGGCGAAGAAGGAATACCTCGACGAAATGCGGGAAGCGGGCGTCGAAGTCGAGAAGTACCACCCTCTCAAGTGGTATCACCTCGCGCGGATCAACAACCGCACGCACCGGAAACTCCTGATCGTGGACGGCCGGGTCGGATTCACGGGAGGCGTCGGGATCGCCGACAAGTGGTCGGGGAACGCGCAGGACCCCGATCACTGGCGCGATTCTCACTTCCGGCTCGAGGGACCCGCGGTCGCGCAAATGCAGGCGGCCTTCATGGACAACTGGATGAAAACGCAATCGAAGGTCCTTCACGGCGAGAACTACTTCCCTCGACTCGAGCCGGTCGGGGCGTCTGGCGCGCAGGTCTTCAAGAGCTCCCCCCGGGAAGGCAGCGAGAGCGTGCGGCTGATGTATCTCCTCTCGATCGCCTCGGCCCGCCGGAGGCTCCTGATCGCGAACTCCTATTTCGTACCGGACGACCTGTCCGTCGAAGCGCTCGCGGCCGCGCGCGAGAGGGGCGTCGACGTCGAGATCATCGTCCCCGGAACGGAGATCGATTCGGAGCTCACCCGCAAGGCATCCCGCTCGAGGTGGGGAGAGCTCCTCGAGAAGGGGGTCGAGATCTACGAGTACCGTCCGACGATGTACCACTGCAAGGTCATGGTCGTGGATGACCTGTGGGTCTCGGTCGGCTCGACCAACTTCGATAATCGGTCTTTCCGCCTGAACGACGAGGCGAATCTGAACGTCCTCGACGGTGACTTCGCGCGGGAGCAGACCGCGGTGTTCGAGCAGGACCGTTCCCGATCGCACCGCGTGACGCTCGCCGAATGGAAGAATCGGCCTCTGTGGGAGAAGCTGGCCGAACGGGCCGCGGGATTGCTCCGATCGCAACTCTAGAAAGGGCCCGATCCGCTCGCCGCCGGCTCCGGTCCGGCGTCCGCCGACCGGTCGTCGCGGCACCGCTTTTCGTCGTGGCGATCACGACTCTCCTCCCTTTCGCCCGGGGAGAGGATTCGGGTGAGGGCATCGCGTTTGCCGTCGCCTCCCGGGTCGGGCGAATCGTTCCCGGCTCGCTGTGGCCCGGGTTCGACCCCGCGAGCGCGCCGCTCGCGATCTTCGACGGCGAGAGGACCTATCTCTTCCGGCATCCGAATCCTCCTCGCGGCTTCGAGCCCGTACCCGGCCGGCCCGAGACCTTCGCGATTGCCGGCCAGCACGAGCTCATGAGGGCGAACACGTCGATCGAGATCGGCGGCGTGAAGACGGCGACGATCCTGTTGAGTGCGGGAGAGACGCGATCCGCGTACGAGCTCTCGTCGCTCGCGGTTCACGAAATGTTTCACGTCTTCGAGAGGACCCGGCACCCGAAGTGGACCGCGAACGAGGCCGACCTCTTCACGTACCCGATCGACGACGCCTCGCAGCTCCAGCTCTCCCGTCTCGAAGCCGAGGCCCTCCGGCGGGCGTTGTCCGCAAAGAGGGACCGCGATGCCGGCTGCTGGGCCGCGGCGGCGATGGAGCTCCGGCGGCGCAGATTCGCCGGTCTCGGGGACCGCGGCGCGGCGTACGAACGCGGAACGGAGTTGAACGAGGGGCTGGCGCGTCTCGTCGAGAGCCGCGCGCTCGGCGGGACGAGCGGCGCGACGATCCTTCCGAAGGAGGAGTTCTCCGCCGGCGAGATCCGCTCCCGGGGCTACGCGGTCGGCCATGCGCTCGCCGCGCTTCTCGACCGCTTCGCGCCGAACTGGGAAAGCCGTTTCGAGAGCGGAGTGGACCGGTCGCTGGACCTCCTTCTCACGGACGTTCTCGAGACCCGGCCCACAGGTCGGTGCCGGTTCTCACGCGCCGAGCTCGACGAGTCGCTCGCTCGCGCCCGCCGCTCGATCGAGCTCGCGCAACTCACGCGAGAAGCAGTACGCAGGGACTTCTTGGCACGCGCGGGCTGGAGGGTTGTGATCGTCGCGGGATCGCGACCGCTTTCCGTCGAGTTCTTCGATCCTCTGAACGTCGAGAACGTCGGACCCGGTGAGATCCTGCACACGCGCTGGATCAAGCTCGCGAGCGAGGCCGGAGCGATCGAGGTGCTCGATCGTCGCACTCTGACCGAGGCTGCGGGAAAGCATCCCCTATTCCAGGGGGTCCGGCGCATCACCGTCACGGGAATCCCCGATGAGCCGCAGGTCGGGTCGAAAGGCGGTTCTCTTTCGATCCGCGCGAAGGGGATTACCGCAGACTTTCGCGGCGCCCGTATCGTGAGAGAGGGACAGGCGCTGACCGTGGTCCTCGAGGACGCGCGCTGAATCGTGGACCTGAAGACGCTGTCGATCGGTGATGAACAGGCGCTCGAGGACTTCCTCGCGCCGCACGCCTCGAGCTCGATGTTCCTCCGCGCGAACTCGCGCGCCGCGGGGCTCGTCGACCGGGGGGCGCCGCTCCAGGGCACCTATGTGGCCGCGCTCGACGGTCGGGAGATCATCGCCGTCGCCGCGCACTTCTGGAACGGGATGCTCGTTCTCCAGGCGCCCGACGCCCGCGCGCTCGAGTCGGCCGCGCGCGCCGCAGTTTCCCGTTCGGGCCGCGAGCTCTCCGGTTTCGTCGGCCCGCACAGTCAGGTGGAGGCAGCACGTGCGGCGCTCGGCATGTCCGGTCGGGGCACGACGCACGACAGCCGCGAACTGCTCTACGAGCTCGATCTGCGAGAGCTTCGCGTGCCGGACGCACTCGAGTCCGGACGTCTCGAATGCCGGCCGCCGCGCGCCGGAGAGCTCGGCCTCGTGACGCGGTGGCGGGTGGACTACTCGCTCGAGGCGCTCGGCGTCCCCGACGGAACGGAGCTCGCGGCGTCGGCACGGGCAGAGATTGCCCGGCTGCAGGAGGAAGGCTCGCAATGGATCGTCCTCGACCGCGATCGCGTCGTGTCCTATTCCGCGTTCAACGCACGACTTCCCGACATGGTGCAGGTCGGCGGCGTTTGGACGCCCCCGCTGCTGCGGGGCTGCGGGTACGGTCGCGCGGTCGTTGCGGGATCGCTCCTCGACGCGCGAACGAAAGGCGTCCGGAAGGGCATCCTCTTCACCGGTGAAGAGAATCGCCCGGCGCGCGCCGCGTACGAAGCGCTGGGCTTCCGGGCCGTCGGCGACTACGCGCTCGTCGTTTTCCGGGACTGAGACCCGGGCACCCTCGGGTACGGGGACGACCGACGCGCGCTCCGGCTATTCCCCCTGCCCGAGCGAATAGCCTCGCTGTCCGTCGAAGTTGTAGAGGTTCTCCGTCTTGACGAAGTCGAGCCCCGCCTGGGCCGCCCGCGCAAGAAGACCGGCGAGCGCCGCGTGCGTCGTCGCCGAACCATCCGCGAGGAACCGGCACTGCCAGTGATCGGTCTCCATCGTCTCGGGAAATCCGTCCGGCCACACCTTGATGCCCCGGTTGCTGATCGTCGTGAGCGCGAGGCCGCCGCCGTCGAGCGGGCGAATCCGGTGCTCGAGCTCTTCCGCGCCCCGGGGCCAGTTGACGAACAGGTCCACGCCGACGAGAACGCGGTCCGCCGGCTTCCGCTCCCGCGCCGTCGGTGCCGCCGCCTGCTCCGGCGGCGCTCCGTAAACGGCCGGCTTCAGCGTCTGGGGCCGCCGGCCGAGCCTCTCGACGACCGCCTCCGCGAACTCGCGCGTGCCGACCTTCTTCGAGCTCTTTCCTTCGGTGTAGATGTCGTAGGTGTGGACTCCATCCTCGATCGTCGTGAGCCAGGCGTTGTGCACGCGCTCGGCGACGTCCGGCTGGCCGATGTGCACGAGCATCATCACGGCGCCGAGGAGAAGACCGGACGGGTTCGCGAGGTTCTGACCGGCGCGGCGCGGGGCGGAGCCGTGAATCGCCTCGAACATCGCGTAGCCCTCACCGATGTTGGCGGATCCGGCAAGGCCGACGGAGCCGGCGATCTGCGCGGCCACGTCCGAGAGGATGTCTCCGTAAAGGTTGGGGAGAACGATGACGTCGAAGGCCTCCGGCGTGTCCGCGAGCTTCGCCGCGCCGATGTCCACGATCCAGTGCTCTTTCTCGATGTCCGGATAGTCGGCGGCGATCTCGTCGAAGACCTTGTGAAAGAGACCGTCGGTGATCTTCATGATGTTGTCTTTGGTGAAGCACGTCACTTTGCGCCGCCGGTTGCGGCGCGCGTACTCGAACGCGTATCGCACGATCTTTTCGCAGCCCGGGCGGCTGATGAGCTTCAGACACTGGACGACGTCTTCGGTCTGCCGGTACTCGATGCCGGCATACGTGTCTTCTTCGTTTTCCCGGACGATCACGACGTCCATGCCGGGGTGAAGCGTGCGGACGAACGGATGGTAGGCGACGCACGGCCGGATGT
This sequence comes from Thermoanaerobaculia bacterium, assembly GCA_035763965.1. GTDB lineage: Bacteria > Acidobacteriota > Thermoanaerobaculia > UBA5066 > Gp7-AA6 > Gp7-AA6. The sequence continues at coordinate 8,895 of DASUAD010000153.1, forward strand.
TGGCGTAGAGGCCGAGGGTCTTGCGCGCCGTGACGTTCAGGCTCTTGAAGCCTCCGCCCTGCGGCGTCGTGATCGGGGCCTTCAGGAAAACCCGGGTCCGACGGAGGGACTCCCACGCCGAAGGCTCGATCCCCGATGTCGAGCCCCTGAGGAAAACCTTCTGTCCGATCTCGATCTTCTCGATCGCGATGCGCGCCCCGGCCGCCTCGAGCACGGTCAGAGTCGCGGC
>DASUAD010000154.1:0-3148 GCA_035763965.1 Thermoanaerobaculia bacterium
GTGGAACCGCGGCGAGGATGCCGGAACGGAACGGCTCCGGTGTCGTGACCTTCCACCCGCGCTCGGCCAGTCCCTCCGAGAGCCTTCGCACCACCTCGACGATCCGCCGCGAGATCTCTTCGACGGTCATCTCTCTCAGGAGATCGAGCGCCGCGGCGAGCCCCATGATCTGCGCCGTCGGCAGCGAACCGGGTTCGTAGCGCCGTCCTCCGAGGTGGAAGTCGAGCTTGTAGTCGAGGTATCCGCCGGCGTGCGACGCCTCGTGCTTGACGTTCCACCACCCGCCGAAGGCCGGCGGGACGCGTTCGCGCGCGCGCTCGGAGACGTAGAAGACCGCGCACGCCTCCGGTCCGAACAGCCACTTGTGCGCGTCGGCGGCGAGCACGTCCACGTTCGCCTCGGCGACGTCGATCGGCAGCGCGCCGAGACCCTGGATCGCGTCGACGACGAAGAGGATCCCCTTCTCGCGGCAGAATGCGCCGATCTCTTCGATCGGATACACCCAGCCGTTGTGGAACGCGACCCACGAGACCGCGACGGCGCGTGTGCGCGAGTCCACGAGCGCCGCGACCTCGTCCACGCCGATCCGGCCGCCGCGGTTTCGCGCGAGGCGATACTCGACGCCGCGGCCCTCGAGGAGCATCCACGGATAGACGTTCGCCGGGAACTCCATGTCGTCTCCGACGACGTTGTCACCGCTTTTCCACGGGAACGCCTGCGCGACGAAGTTCAGCGCCCACGAGGTCGAGGGCAGGAAAGCGATCTCGGGAGTTCGCGCGCCGATCAGCCGCGCGGCCTTCCCCCGGGTCTCGTCGATCGCGCGATACCACGCCCGCCAGTCGGCGGCGCCGCGATCACGCACGTTTTCCGTGTGCGCAACGATCGCCTCGGCAACGCGGCGGGGGAGCGGCGCCACCGCCGCGTGGTTCCAGTAGGCGAGATTCCGGCGCACCGGGAACTCCCGGTCGAGATTCTCCGACGACCAGTCGAAGGCCATTACCGCAACGAGACGGCCTTCGCGCGCGCGAGAAGGTCGAAGTACTCCGCGATCTCGGGAACCGGCACGGGCGCATAACGTCCCGCGAGCACGTCGCGGATGTCCGATATGGAGCGGCGACCGTCGACGAGGTTGAAGGCCTCCCATGCGAGGACGTCGCCGCCGTCGCGCTTCGACAGGGCGATCCTCGAGATCGCGCCCTCTCCCAGCGCCCGCTCGAGGTAGTCGAAGTAGTAGACGCCGAGCGGTCCCACGACCTCCGGGCTTCGGACGGGGACGCGGCGATCCCCCCCGTCTTCGGGCGCAATCTCGGGAGCGAGCCCCCGGATTCCCCGCTCCACCTCCTGCGCCACGTTCGCGACCGAAGGCCACATCGCCCCCACGGACCGCACCGACAGCGCGGCCCGCTCCACGGTTTCCCGCCGCGCGAGCGACCAGTCACGGGCAGATCGGTCCGGCTGGAACCCGGCTCTCGCGATTCGTGCCTCCCCGTTCGCGGCGACGAGGGCGAGCAGGCGCGGCGCCTGGTCGTCCGGCAGCGCCGCGAGCGTCCAGGCGATCCCGGCGGACATGTACGCCACGCGCCCGAGCTTCGTCGCGTCGAGGTTCTCCGGCAGGTCCTTGTTCGTGTGGATCGTGACGTCGGGCCAGTCGTGGAAGTAGACCATGGGTACGCCGAAGCTCGAGTCCCCGAAGACCTCGTGATCGCTGCCGAGCTCGACTCCCCGCAGGTCCGCCAGGAGGGCCTCCCGCGAGCCGGGCGGCCACACGAAGCCGTCCCGCGGGTCGCCGCCCCGCTCGGCGTGGCGTGCCGAGGCGGACAGCACCTCCTGGAGGAAAGCCTCGGCCACGTCGTTGATGGCATGCGGCAGGGACTCGGCCGAGCGGGAGAGGTGGAGCGTCCCCCGAGTCGTCGAGAGCATCCCGCCGACCATGTCGAGGTGGATTCCCGCGACGAAGCGGCGGGCGAGCTCCCGGTTCCGGATCAGGTATGCCTGCGATCCGGAGATCTCGGGCAGCCAGAGAAAGCGGATGGTGCGCGACGGCTGAGGCAGCGTGCCGCGCGCGATCGCGGACTTGAGCGCGCGGGCGACCTCGAAGAGAGCGGCGCTTCCGGATGCGTTGTCGTTGGCGCCCGCGGACTGGTGGCAGAAGTGCGCCGTCAGGACCACCTCGCCGGCGGTACGGTCGGCTCCGTCGATCGTCGCGACGACGACGTCGTACGTCGCCGGGACCATCTTCGCCCGGACGCGCGCGGCGAGGGTGATCCGCTCGCCGGCCGCGAGGCGCCGGCGGTACTCCTCGGCCTGGCGCTTCGAGACCATGAAAGCGAACGTGTTGCGCAGCTCGTACGGCGAGAGATGTCCCCACCTCACGAGGTCGCGATCGTCGCCGGACCAGGCGGTCGTCTGGTTCGGGAAGGCGGAAAGGAATCCGACGGCGCCGTTCCGGATGACCGCGAGCTCGTGCACGTCGGGAAGCGGACCGTCCGCGAGGACGATCTTTCCCCGGACGTCCTTGCCGGCGTAGTCCTTCGGATTCGTGCCGCGGCCGGCGTCCACGAGCTCGGCGGTCACGTCGGCGTCCTGGCTGTAGTCGGCGAGCGCGACCGGGAGCTCCGGGAACGACGTCACGCGGCCGGGGCGTGGCCTCACCTCGTCGAGAGAGGCGTCCGCCGGGTTCCACCCGTGGTAGCTGACGAAGTGCGCGTATCGCGTCTTCCCGTCGGCGGGGAACTTCTCGATTGCCGCACTCGAGCCGGCGAAGCCGGCGCGCCGGAGCTTCGCGAGGAGGAACTCGGTCGCCGCGGCGAATCCCGGCGAGCCCTGCACGCGGTGAAAGCGCGAGAGCTCGCGCACGGTCTCGAGCGTCGCCTGGCCGTCGACCTCCGCGTGGATCGCCGCGGGGACGGCGTCCGGCCAGAAGGGTATGCGGCGATCCTGAGCGGAGACGGCGGCCGCCGCCGCGAGCAGCGCGAGAGCCGCCACCCCGTCACGTTTCAGCGTTCCGATGCGATAACACTAGCAGACGGATGATGGCGCTCCCCTCCGACGAATTCTTGATGGCGGCGTTCACGAAAGGGGACCGTAGTTCGTTCGATCGTCTCGTGTCGCGGTACAGCTCGGTCCTGGACGCATACTTCCGAAGACG